>JACONL010000008.1:33484-55606 GCA_014332745.1 Alphaproteobacteria bacterium GM7ARS4
CTATCACACCCTTGATGGGTTGGTGTGATGACCCACAGAGTCCCCGCTATAATATGCTTGTTCGCTTCCCCTATAGGAGGTATTCTGCTGAACGACTATGGCGCGCGGATACGCTCTACGACATCCTTATCATCTTAGGCATCAATGATAAGAAAATCATCAAGAAAAAAGGAAGCGCCCTTTTTATCCATCTTGCCCAGCCCCATCGGCAACACACGCATGGATGTGTTGCTTTAGACAGACGGAATATGCTACACCTCATCGCAACGTTAAGGTGTCACAGCTCTCTTCATAGCCACGCCCCGCCTCACAAAGACAAACGCCAACGACTTCACGCATGTCACAAGAGCCCATAGACCACATTGTTTTCTTCCCCATCGCGCCAAGCAAGGAGAAAACGCCGTCACGTATGAATTTCGTTCTCAATCATGTAGAATTTCGGGGGTTTGAGGGGGATGTTCTAGAGTATGAAGAGAGCCCAATACCCCAATGGCTTCACATCCATGAGTCTGACCTCCGTCCGCTACGCACGACATTTCCCCGCCACAGACGTATTTTTACCGTCGAGGAAACGCGTGTCTTACGCTACCGTAAACATCCCTTCTTCAATCAATTCGGTATCGTCGCGTCCTATTATCATCCTGAAGATGGCTTCGACGGTATCTGGGTGCCGTCCCCCCCCTATACGCCAAGCCGCTACAGCCACTACAAAGAAGTAGAAAAAACACACACTCTCTCTCTTTTTTATGAACGCAAAATGGAGAGATCCACCGATAGCCTCAGACAATTCAAGCGTATCGCCAAAAAACTGATAGGCACACTATGCACAAGACAAGATTATTCCAAAGAGGATGACCCGCCCATAGAACATTATCGCTACCGCCTCGTCGTGGAAAAGAGTATCCATCGTCACTATTGGAGCAATGCACTCGCCAGTTGTTATATGACAGACACATATCCGTTATATATTGGGTGTCCTAATTTATACGAGTATTTTCCCGAAGAGTCTTATACGCCCATCGATATGTCCGATATACAACATGCCCTCGATAGGATCACAGCCATTGCTCGCTCAGACATGTGGCAGACAAGAAAAAAGGCCCTGGCGGTAGCAAGGCAGCGCCTTGTCCATCAACATAATCTCTATACATCCATAAGTCACATGGTGCAGGAATTCGCATTCACTCTTCTTGAACGCAAGGATGACACCTGTCCAGCCATTGTCATCTCCACAGAATAACATGCGCCCGCCATATCAGCAGGTGGAGCACATCGTTTTTCGTGTCGCGAGAGAAAATGATAGCACAGACAAAGGGTTTCGCCCTGTTAGGATTATCGACAATGTCCTTTTCACACAAGGCACGCGGCACGACCTTTTACACTACCGCCATCACCCGTCAGCGCACACATGGATGCTCACCACACATCCCATAAGGAGCACCGAGCGATATATCATCACCACCTTTCCACGCTACAGGCGTATTTCGTTCGTCACCGAGCCTATCACTGTCACAAATGTGGCGCATATGCTCAATGATTATGGTGTCGTCCTGTCCAGCTATAAGCCAAGTCACGACTTTCAGGGTGTGTGGATACCTCATGGTATCGGCTTGTCACTCGTACAGGGGCACTCAAGGGTGGCACTATCCACAAAAAAGAAACGCATCTCCGTTATCTGTAGCGGAAAACAACTGACAGACTACCACAAACAGCGCATACTCTTTGTCAAAAGTTTACAAGAGGCACTAGGAGATGACATCGACGTTTTTGGACGCGAGAGCCATGACATTCCACGCAAGAGCAAAGGCATTGTGCCCTATCGTTACCATGTCGTTCTCGAAAATTGTTGTCATCCGCATTATTGGACAGAAAAAATTGCCGATGCGTATATGGGAGAAGCCTATCCCTTTTATGCCGGATGTCCTAACCTCCATGAGTATTTCCCTAAAGAGTCTTACACCCCCATCGATATCTTTAATATTCAAAAATCTGTGGAGACGGTTGTCGCCTTGTCAGCATCCGACCTCTGGCTTGAAAAACGTGATGCTGTTTATATGGCAAAGAAACGCTACCTCTTCCAACACAGACGGAACGTGAAACTCGCTCATGTCGTCAACCAACTGGCTTATACCCTTCCGAAAACACCAGACGCCCCTTGCCCTCCAAGCGCTATACAATAAAGATGACACCGACCTGTGCATTATCATCTCTGACGAAGACCATGCGTGAACGAGCTCGGCACGTAAAGCACATCGTTTTTATCGCCCAGAAGCAAGGCGATAACCCGCGAAAAGGCCGCCCCCCTCCTTGCATTATCAACAATGTCCTCTTAGCACAAGGCACCCCGCATGATTTTGCGCACTATCGCCATCACCCGTCAGCACACACATGGATGGTCCGTCCGCTCCCTCATAGGGAAATAGAAAAATTTGTCACCACCTTTCCGCGCTACAGACGTATCGGCTTCGTAACCGAGCCCGTCGCTGTAGCAACCGCTTCAGATCTGTTCAATGATTATGGTATCGTCCTGTCCAGCTATAAGCCAAATTACGACTTTCAGGGTGTATGGATACCTCATGGTATCGGCATGGCAGTCGTACCTGCAACAAACAGGGCGCTGCTCCCCATGAAAAAAAAGCGTATATCCGTTATCTGTAGCGGAAGACACCTGACAAACTACCACAAACAGCGCACACGCTTTGTCAAAAGTTTACAAGAGGCGCTAGGAGATGACATCGACGTTTTTGGACGTGACAGCAACCCTATTGGCAAGAAGCGTGACGGTATCTTTCCCTATCGCTACCATGTCGTTCTCGAAAATTGTTGTCATCCACATTATTGGACAGAAAAAATTGCCGATGCGTATATGGGAGAGGCATATCCCTTTTATGCCGGATGTCCTAACCTCCATGAGTATTTCCCCAAAGAGTCTTACACCCCCATCGATATTTTTAACATTCAAAAATCTGTGGAGACGGTTGTCGCCTTGTCAGCATCGGACCTCTGGCTTGAAAAACGTGATGCTGTTTATATGGCAAAGAGACGCTACCTCTCCCAGTACGCAAAGAGGGCGAAACTCTCTCATGTTGTAAGACAATTAGCCTATACCCTTCCTCAAGTGCCAGATACCCCTTGTTCTCCATTCATCCTAAGATGACGCATCGAAACATCCATCATCGTCCCCATAACCGCCAACCCCATGGCGCAACGACACGTGTCGAACATCTTGTTTTCTTGGTTGAGAAGCAAAAAGAGAATGATGCGCCACACCATCGCCAGCATAAGACCGTCAATAACGTGCAATTCGTTTTTAAGAATGTCTCTGCTCTAGAATACCGCCACTGCTGTGTCCCACAATGGCTATACATAGACCATGGAGATATTGTCACAGAAGGATTCAAGACAACGTTTCCACGCAACAGACGTATTCTCATCGTCACCGAGCCACTGGCCGTGAGACAATATGACACTTCGTATTTCAACCAATTTGGTATTGTTTTATCGAGTTATAAGCCCGGTAAGGGTTTTGACGGTGTATGGCTTCCATCCCCCATTTACCTTCAACAGGCGTATGTCATGTCCGCCAGTGAAAAAACAAAAATCATCTCCGCTATTTGTAGCCAAAAGCGTAACAGAAACTATCATCGACAACGTCTCCGTTTTGTTGAGAGTCTGAAAGAAGAAATGGGCGATAAACTTGACGTTTTTGGACGTGACAGCAACCCCATTCCCAAGAAGCGTGACGGTATCGTTCCCTATCGCTACCATATCGTTCTCGAGAATTGTCGCCATCCCCATTACTGGTCAGAGAAACTCTCCGATGCTTATATGGGAGAAGCCTATCCTTTTTATTCAGGATGTCCTAACCTGTATGACTATTTTCCGCGCGACTCTTACACACCCATCGATATTTTTAACATTCAACAATCTGTGGACACCGTAGCAACATTATCGGCATCCACGCTGTGGCTGGACAAACGCCATGCCGTGGCGATGGCAAAGAAGCGTCTTCTCCACCAGCATAATAGGTTGTCTGTTCTCAGCCATATCGTCAAAAAATTGGCCTATGCGCTCCCTCGAGAAGCCGATACGCCATGCGCGCCATGCACAATCTCTCACACATGACCTGCCATGTCCGTGGAACGCGTAGAACATATTGTCTTCTGTATTCAGTCAGAAAACACAGAGGAGCCGAGAACATATAAAGGCATCATAAACCATGTGCAATTTGTCACATTAAGGAGCAATTTTGTCGAGTATATCCACAGCCCAATTCCACAATGGTTTTACGTTCATATCATGCCTAAAACAGTCGGCACAACATTTCCGCGCTGCAGGCGTATCCTCACCATCAACGAGCCTTATCTCAACCGTTACCACAGTCATGACGCTTTCAACCAATTCGGTGTCGTGTTATCCAATTATATGCCTGATAAAGGATTCGACGGCATATGGTCGCCAGCGCCGATTTATCGCGTACAATTGAGCAGTAAAAACCCCGTTTCCTATAACAAGACAAAACGCATATCCGTCATCTGTAGCGGAAAACAGGACAGCGACTACCAGCGACAACGTCTTCGCTTTGTGGCATCACTCAAGGAAGAACTAGGAGAGTCCCTCGATGTTTTTGGGCGCGACTCTCACCCCATCGCCAACAAGGAAGAAGGCATTATCCCTTATCGTTACCATGTCGCCCTAGAAAATTGCTGTCATCCCCATTATTGGACCGAAAAAATTGCTGACGCCTATATGGGAGGGGCCTATCCTTTTTATTCAGGATGTCCTAACCTTGACGAGTATTTTCCAAGAGAGTCTTACACGCCCATCGATATTTTCAACATTCGAGACTCTGTGGACACCGTGGCGACATTATCGGCATCCAATCTCTGGCGCGAGAAACGTGATGTCCTTATGACGGCAAGGCAACGCCTCATCCATCAGCATGATAGGCTCACAGCCGTCAGCATGATGGTAAAGAAATTGGCGTATACGCTCCCTCCCCATGCCAATGCCCCCCATGCTCATGCCCCATGTGAACCCGTCATCCTGAGAAGGAACTATGACAAGGATAGAGAGTCGTAGGATGTCTCAAGAGGGACGTCAAGAGGCGTGTCTCATGCTGGCCTCGCCCCGAATAAGGCGGTGCCAAGACGGACATGGGTCGCGCCATAGCGCATGGCGATTGTGTAGTCAGCGCTCATGCCCATGCTGAGGCAGGACACAGCGCATGCCTGCGCCAGTCCTTGCATCTGTTGAAAATACGGCGCTGGATCTTCACCAACAGGAGGAATCGCCATCAAACCATTGATAGGAATTGTCAAATCGTGTCTGACCCATGTCACAAATTCCTGTGCGTGTGTCTTGTGGATACCACCTTTTTGTGCTTCCTCGCCGATATTAACTTGGACCCAGAGGGCGGGGCATAGGCCACCTCTCTGATGACGTTCATAAGCACAGCGTTTTGCCAGCCTTTCGCTATCGAGACTCTCGATGACATCAAACATGTCAAAGGCTTGCGAGACCTTATTCCTTTGCAAATGTCCAATATAGTGGAGCTCCACTGACGGATATGCTTGACGTAAGGGACGCCACTTCTCTATGGCTTCTTGTATGCGATTCTCGGCAAAAACACGATGTCCAGCGCCTAACAGCAGCTTGATGGCGTCCACACTCTGCGTTTTGGAAACCGCCACAAGGGTGACATGGTCTATAAGAGAAGAAGACAAGGCGCGCAAACGCGCCCTTAGTGACTGCTCTACCATAAGACCTATGGTGACGTTGACGTGTGTGTCCTAAGGACAATAGCTCTCATTCTCATGCCTTATCCCCTCTTTCCCAGTTATGTGTATGTGAGTGATGACGAACGTAGCCCTCACCCTATGCGTGACTTTCCACCGCCATCCTATGGCTTGTATGCCCACCTTGTACTGTTATACCGCCATTACAATGTGGCGTATAGATGTGAGAAGGCGCGACATTGGCATAGGCAGTATCGTCGCCGAGCATGCTTGCTCTTTGCGATGACGGGCAAAACGTCCCCACGCGCATGTGACGGATTTCATGGTCTCCATGTATCCTTCTGGGCGTGGCACAACCCCGCACGGAGTCGAAGTGGCATGCAGAGACGGACACAAGGACAGCATACGCTCTGTGCTGTGTCCGTGCATACGCTCCGTCAGTTTTGGCAAGTCTATCGCCACAAGGGGGTCGATTTCATGATTCTTTCGCCTCTTTTCGCAACCCAAAGCGCGTCCCAACGTCCCCTCTTCCCCTATTTCCACGCCATACGCCTCAGCCATGTGAGTCAGAAACCGCTCATCGCCTTAGGCGGTATCACACAGAAAACAGCGCGCCTCTTGCGTCCCCACCGATTCTATGGATATGCTGGCATTGACGCCTTCACAAGAAATAAGGCATATCATCCCTATCCCATAAGGATAAAAAAGAGCAAGCCTTAAGGAAGAGAACACATGACGGAAGACACCTATCGCCCACAAATGATCGAACCAAAATGGCAGGCACACTGGCTTCAACATCATTGTTTCTCGACAAAAGAGACGCGCAAGAAATACTATGTCTTAGAGATGTTTCCCTACCCATCAGGGCGTATCCACATGGGCCATGTGCGCAATTATACGTTGGGTGATATTGTTGCTCGTTGGAAACGGGCACAGGGCTATGGTGTCCTCCACCCTATGGGGTGGGATGCCTTTGGCTTGCCGGCGGAAAATGCGGCGCGACTCCATGGCAAACATCCCGCCACATGGACATATGACAATATCGACATGATGCGTCAGCAGCTCCAACAGATGGGCTTTTCCTATGATTGGGAGAGGGAAATAGCGAGTTGCCATCCCGATTACTACGTCCATGAACAAAAGATATTCCTTGCGTTCCTCAAGAAAGGCATTGCCTATCGCAAAAAAGCCAACGTGAATTGGGATCCCGTTGAGAAGAGCGTCCTTGCCAATGAACAAGTCATCGATGGGCGAGGATGGCGGTCGAATGCGCCCATCGAACAACGTCACTTGACCCAATGGTTCTTGCGTATCAGCGACTATGGTGAAACGTTACGTCATGCCTTAGGACAATTGACATCTTGGCCTCAGAAAGTGACGCTGATGCAGGAGCATTGGATTGGCATGTCCGATGGCAGTCTTATCCGTTTCGACATAGAAGGGGGGGGAAAAGACCCTATAGACGTCTTTACGACACGTCCTGAGACGCTGTTTGGCGCTTGCTTCTGCGCTCTCTCGCCACAACATCCCCTTTCTCGTCAGCTCAGTGAGCATCATCCCGCCCTCCGCCAATTCATCCATAGGCATGCTCAACAGGCCACGCATGAGACGACAGATATGGATAAGGAGGGTATTGATACGGGATTGCGCGTTCTTCATCCTTACTTGCGTGATGTGACCTTACCCCTGTATGTCGCCAATTTTGTTCTCATGGACTATGGATGTGGCGCTCTCTTTGGATGTCCCGCCCATGACCCGCGGGATTATGCCTTTGCACAGAAATATGGCCTCCCTATCACCCGTGTCATCGAACACCCTACCTTGCAAGAGACTCCCGTGCCATGGACAGGGGATGGCATCATGGTGAATTCAGCGTTCTTAAATGGCTTGGAGACGGCAACAGCCAGACAACGTATGATAGAACGCCTCGAGAAAGACAACAAAGGCACAAGACAGAGAGTCTATCGTTTACGTGATTGGGGTATATCGCGTCAACGTTACTGGGGGTGTCCCATCCCTGTGATTCACTGCCCCCATTGTGGCGTTGTGCCAGTGCCTCTCAAAGATTTGCCTGTCATGCTCCCCTCAGACATCGATTTTTCCAAGCCCGGCAATCCATTAGACCATCACGAAGAGTGGAAAAACACACGATGTCCACAATGCAGTCGCAAGGCGCAACGTGAGACAGATACATTAGATACATTTTTCGAGTCATCGTGGTATTTTCTCCGCTTCACATCACCCCGTAGCCCCCAAGAATGTGAGTCTGATGCGCTCAAACACTGGATGCCTGTGGATTGCTATATCGGTGGTATCGAACATGCCATTCTTCACTTGCTCTATGCCCGTTTTTTCATGCGCGCCCTAAGGGATTGTGGCTATCCCATCCCCGATGACGCTATCGAACCATTTCACCAATTGCTGACCCAAGGCATGGTGTGCCATCCAACCTACAGGGATTGTGAAGGGACGTGGCTTTCGCCCGATGATGTGATAAGGCGTGGCCGCGGCCATAACAAAGGAGAAGGCAACAATGTGGATAAAGAAGGTCGCCCCGTCTATGTTGGGCGCATGGAAAAAATGAGTAAATCCAAAAAGAATGTCATTGACCCCGACACCATCATCAAACAATGGGGCGCTGATACAGCGCGCCTCTTTATCGTCTCTGACACACCTGCCGAGCGTGACCTCGAATGGAGCGATACAGGCATTAAAGGCACTCACCGCTATTTACAACGTCTATGGACAGCTCTCCATGGGCTATGCCCCTCTCTCAAAAAGGTCGAGAGTGCGCCACTGACGCAACAACAGCAAGATAAAGCGTTCTTTTCTCTTATTCATCGAAGCATCCACCTCACCACCAACCACCTAGAACATCACCAATTTAACCGCGCCGTCGCCACATTGCATACGTTCGCCAATGGTCTCTTACGTCATAAAGATGATAAAAACCTTCCCCTCCTCAAGCTGGGAGTCGAGACGTTGCTTATCTTGCATAATCCTATCACGCCCCATTTTTGCGAGGAATTATGGCAACGTCTCGGCCACACAAAAAGCCTCACCCACGTCCCATGGCCCAAAGCCCATAAGGCCTTTTTCCATGAGGAAGAATGCACCATTGCCATACAAGTCAATGGCACGTTGCGCGCCCAACTTCGCCTTCCCCGAGGCACAGCACAGCACCATGCTGAACAGCAAGCCCTCTCACTACCACGTCTCACAGCTTATCTCAAAGACACAAAACCTAAAAAAATTGTCTATGTGGTCGACAAGGTGCTCAATATCGTCACATCGTGACATAGATTGTCCCGAGGGCTAAAAAAACAAGAAAGCCAAAAACATCTGTCCCCATTGTGACGATCGTGGCCGATGCAATGGCGGGATCCACCCGCACCCTCTCCATAAGAAGAGGAACAAGCGTGCCTAAAGCGCCCGCCATAGCGATATTCATGACGATAGCCACAAAGGTCACAAGCGCTAAGTCGCTATCACCATACCAAAACCACGCCATCATGGCAGCAAGGCATCCCAGTAAGAGGCCATTGCCACAATTCATAACACATTCTTTGACGATATTACGCCAACGATTGCCTGAGACAAGTTCTTTCATGGCAATGGCACGCACCGTCACCGTCAATGTCTGCACAGCGGCAATGCCGCCCATCGAGGCAACGACAGGCATCAGCACGGCAAGAGCAACCAATTTATCGATAGAGTCAGCGAATTGCGCAATAACAAAGGCAGACAAAAAGGCAGAGCCCAGATGAATGGCAAGCCACTTGAAGCGATGCCCCATAGATGAACGCAAGCTGCTATGAAATCCTTCCTGTTGCACGCTTGCTAAATGCATAAAATCCTCAGCCGCCTCATGGTCAATGACATCAACAACATCATCAATCGTCACGACTCCCGCCAACCGTCCATGCTCATCGACAACAGGATAAGAGGTGAGGTCCTTATCACGAAAGAGAAATGCGACCTCTTCTTGCGGTGTATGAATGGATATAGGCGTGATGTTTGTCTCCATAATCTTGGAGAGAGGCTGGTCTCGGTTGGAGCGTAAAAGCGTGGCGAGACGAATGACTCCCACAGGATGTTGGCGTGGGTCCACAACTTGCACATCGAAAAAATGGTGAGGTAAGTCCTTTTCTTGACGCATATAGTCGATGATGTCACCCACATGCCATGTGACAGGAACGGCAACGACTTCCCTCTGCATGAGCCTTCCCGCACTTTTTTTTGGATAAGAGAGGCTGACTTCGAGCCATGCCCTCATGCTGGTGGGAATATGCTCGAGGGCCGTGGTGCGGGACTCTTCTTTGAGATTTTCTAAAATGGCAAGAATATCATCGGTCTCGAGATGGTGAAGCACTTTAGCGACAGCGCGCACTCCTAAATCATGGATGACATCGGCTTGGACTTGTGGGTCAAGGAGACTAATAACGTCAGCAATGGCGACATAGTCTTTTTTCTTGAGCGCATGGGTATAAAAGGCTTTGGCGAAAAGGGTGCGTCTTTCACCCTCCAACATATCGATACAACGTGCCTTTTTTTGATTATCTAATGTATCGATGAACGCTGTGAGGATGTCTTTATCCCCTTCATGGAGAATGGCATTGAGACTCTGTATGGGGACAGTGTGACCCGTCATCGCCGTCGCTGGTGGCGTGGCTGCCGTTAGAGCGCTCATGCCTTCATGCCCTCTCTTCCATAAGCCTTTGTCACCGCCCTCTCCTCATACAATGGTGCGGTCGAGAAGACTCGAACTTCCACGGGATTGCTCCCACAACGCCCTCAACGTTGCGCGTCTACCTGTTCCGCCACGACCGCCATGCTGTCTTTTACTCATTTCAGCGCACTCTTTCAAGCAGATAAGCAAGGACATCAACAAGGATATGAAAATATGCTATGCTCCCTCCCTGCACAGCCCCCTCTCTCTCATGTTAAAGATATGTCATGTCTTCCTCTTCCTTTTGCGACGTTGAGTGCCATTATTTGGCACAAGACACAGCAACCCGTTCCATATAGCGACGCCGTATTCCTCATGGAGTCTTATGTCCGCGCCATGTCCCATGACAAGACAATTCCTCCCCTCTTGTGGCTGTTAGAACATCCTCCCCTTTATACGCAAGGCATGTCATCCCTCGAAGGCGACGGCCCTTCACAGACGGGCATGCTTCCACTTTATAAGAGCGGGCGCGGTGGTGGCTACACGTATCATGGGCCAGGACAGCGCATCTTATATGCTATGATGTCTCTCTCTCATGCGCATCATCCAACGCTGACCATCGCCCACTATATCCAATGGCTCCATGATTGGTGTGGGTGCAGTCTCGCCCATCTCGGTATTATTGCCGTGCGCCGAGGACAACAGAGCGGATTATGGGTCTCTGTCGGTGGCGTCTATAAGAAAATTGCGTTTTTTGGCATAAGAATGCGTCACGGCATGTCTTTCCATGGCGTCAGCATTAATGCCCACTGCGCCCTCGAGCCATTTCGCCATATACGCCCTTGTGGGTATGATGGACAAGATATAACGTCCCTAAGCGCCTTGGGGCGTCCCTCCTCTTTGCGTCATGTCGATGATGCGTTGCTCGAAGATTTGCGCGCATCATATGACGCCTTATCCCGCAAGGGACAGCACCCATGCCACATCATACAACAAACCTCACAGGCATGTCCCACCCTCTCATCCATCCTCTCTCGCGCATGACCCCCCATGAAAAATCTCTGGTTGCCTTTTTCCGCCAATCGCTCATTTCATAAAAATCCGCGCACCCTTGTCTCTGCCGATGGCATGTATTACGTAGAACAATCGGGGAAAAAAATTCTCGATGCCGTATCAGGATTGTGGTGTGTCAATGCAGGACATCACCGACAAGCGATTATCGATGCCGTGACCGAGGCAGCGCGCACCCTCGATTATGCGCCAGCCTTCCATGTCTCTCACCCTTATGTCGACGCTTTGAGCGAGAAGCTGATGCGCTGTCTGCCGTCCCACCTCTCCTCTATCTTTCTCTGCCCATCAGGCTCGGATGCCGTAGAGACAGCCCTCAAAATCGCCCTACAATACCATGCTCTTCAGGGTGCGCCTCAACGCACCATGCTTATCGGGCGTCATCGCGATTATCATGGGGCGACCATCGCCACGACGCTTATCGGGGGAATCGATGGCAATCGCCAGCATGTGCCGCCCCTCATGCCATCCATACGCCACATGCAGAGCAGCTACGACAGAGAGAGAGATGGATTCTCTCGAGGACTCCCCCGCAAGGGTGTCGAGTGTGCCGATGAATTAGAGAGGATGGTGGCGCGTTACGGGCGCGACGCCATTGCCGCTGTCATTGTTGAGCCTGTTGCTGGCTCCACAGGCGTCTTGCCTCCTCCCCAACACTATCTCCAACGGCTACAAGAGATATGCCACACCCATGGCATCCTCTTTATTCTCGATGAAATCATCACAGGCTTTGGAAGACTTGGCACAGCCTTTGCCAGTCAAGCCTTCCATCTCACCCCTGACATTATCACCTTTGCGAAAGCCCTGACAAACGGATGTGCGCCCCTCGCTGGCGTTGCTGTCACAAAAAAAATCTATGACACATTTATGGAACGCGACATGCCCGAACACGCCATCGAATTTCCCCATGGATTCACATGGTCCACCCATCCGCTGGCATGTGCGGCAGCATGTGCAACCCTTGACATTTATGACAAAGAAGACCTCTTCGCTCGAGGACAAGTGATGAGCCCCATCTGGCAGGATGCTCTCTATACGCTGGAAGATATTGCCTGTGTTATCGACATTCGAGGCATGGGACTGATGCATGGCATCGAATTAGAGGCTGACGCCAAGACCCCCGGCATGCGCGGTTTTCACATATATCGCCAGTGCTTCGAGGAAGAAGGTTTGCTCGTGCGCGTAACAGGGGACACCATCGCCCTCTCCCCCTCTCTTATTATCGAGGAACGCCATATCAGTATCATCGTCGACACCCTACGGCGTGTGCTCAAAAAAATATAATCCTTGTTTATCGGGGATGGGCGCGGTGAAGCATACGCGCTAAGCGCGATTGACGCCTCGCTGCCGTGTTCTTATGAAGAATACCCTTTGCTCGTCCGCGCTGGATCTCCTTATCAACGAAACACACCATATTATACGCCCCTTTTTTATCTTTGCTATCAATGACGCTCTGTGCTTTCTTGATAAGCGTGCGGACACGAGAACGGCGGCGACCGTTGCTCTCTGCCTGCCGTCTATTCACCAAAATACGCTTCTTTGCCGAACGGATATTTGCCATCGTGTCTCACATCCTTCTTATCCTTGCCCCTCTCTGTATTAGGGGATTGTCGTTATTGTGTCAACCCATAGATTATGCCTGAATTGCCCGAGGTAGAAACGATACGACGTGGCATTGAGAGTCAGCTCCATGGCATGTGCGTGACGCGCGTGACCGTAGGACGCCATTCTCTACGTAAAGAGATTCCTCCTGATATTTCCCAGAGACTAGGAGGGCGTCACCTCACCCATGTGTCGAGACGAGGAAAATATCTCTTTCTGTCATTCGATGATGACACCCTGATTCTTGTGATGCACTTTGGTATGTCGGGCTCTCTTCATATAAGGACGCACCATGCGTCTCCGTCACACCCACACGAACATATCGTTTTTCACAGCACATCCTATGACATGGCGTATCACGACCCACGCCGTTTTGGCTTTGTAGACATCATCACAGGCAACGACAAAGCACGATATCTCGCCAGCATTGCTCCAGACCCGCTAGAACCAGCATTTTCCATAGACCAATTCTATCAAAAGCTGAGGAAACGCACGGCATTGATAAAAAATAGCCTCTTAAACCAAAAACTCATCAGTGGCTTAGGCAATATCTACGCCTGTGAGGCTCTCTACCATAGCAAAATCTCCCCCTTCTCACCGAGCTGCGCTCTTCGATACGAGCATTGTCTCACACTGGTAGAGTCCATACGCACAACCCTCAAACGCGCCATCGCATGCGGCGGGTCGTCCCTCAAAGATTACAAGAAAACAGACGGACGCATGGGATATTTTCAATACCAATTCTCTGTCTATGGGCAAGAGAAAAGACCATGTCCGCGCTGCGCGCGCCATCATACAGCGGGAAAAGCCCATATCCACAATGTGCGGCTGGGAGGAAGAAGCACGTTCTTTTGTCCCCTATGTCAGCACATATGTCAGCAAACGATGACTTGATTTTTTGTATCCTATGGCTGTATGGTGTGGCAGGCAACCCGTGTGGAGAGACTCATGGATATTGATATCCCTAAAAATTATTCTCCGTCAGAAGATGAGGAATTTATGAACCCTCTCCAAAGGGCTTATTTCAGGCGCAAATTGGTGCTCTGGAAAGAAAAGATCATGGGGTCTATCCAGCAAACAATGGAGCATCTTAAGGACGAACCCGCCACAGGTCCCGATATCATCGATGTGGCAAGCATAGAAGAAGAGCATAATATCGAAATTTATACGGAAGAGCGCGCCCTCAAACTCATAGAAAAAATAGACAGAGCCATCGAACGTATCGATAAAAAACAATATGGCTATTGTATGGCGACAGGCAAGCCTATCGCTCTCTCCCGATTAAAAGCCCGTCCCATCGCCACCCTGTGTATCGAAGCACAAGAACAGCATGAACGCGAAAAAAGAATGGCGAAGAGACCCTAACGTCTCATGGCTCTTGCGGATGCCTCTCCTCATGGGGAGTCTTATCGCCCAGAGGTCGTGCTTCGTCCACCAATAGAATGGGAATGCCGTCTCTGATAGGAAATGCTAGTTGCGCCTCCTCACTCACCAATTCTTGCCGATTCTTGTCATAACGTAACGGCTTCTTGGTCACGGGGCAGACGATGATAGAGAGCAGACGTTCGTCAAAATGATACGAGTCAGCCATGATGTTTCACCGCAAAAACGACATGGCGGTTGATAAGATAAAAAAGGACCGTATACGTCATCATCGCTATCATCTGTGCCATGTAGGGATTGACATAGAGAACATAGAGACACACCATCAGCACCACCATATTCCCTCCATAAGAGAATAAAAAAGACAAAAGGAAAAGATGGATTTGTCGCCACCATGGCCTATGACTGCCAATAAAAACCCAGTGCTTATAGGCAAAGAACGCCACGACAAGTCCAACGGCATAGCCAGAGGCATTTGCCCATGGGGGGCTGAGTCCGCCAAAGACCATAGCGGCAACAATAATCCCATACCCCAACAACGTATTGAGAAGACCCATGACGATATAACGTTGTGTCGCAAGGGATATCATGGCATGAAAAGACCATCATGTTGACGACAAGAGAGAGACAGATAGTCTATTGTGACGCTGTGATGCGGGCGTAGCTCAGAGGTAGAGCGTCGGCTTCCCAAGCCGAATGTCGTGGGTTCGATTCCCATCGCCCGCTCGGGGTATAGACTTTTCTCCCTCAGCAACAGCAACGTCAGCGGCGGTTATTATTGAAGACATAGTCACCCCCCGGTGCGTTCACATGACAGGCAATACATCCCTGGTCGCGCCCTTTTGCCACTCTTCCTGCCAGCTTCTCGCCCTTCGGATTGGTAAGAACAGTCCCATCGGGAGCATATTTCACCCAAAACCAATCATCATTATCTTTATCATAGCCGGGGCGTTGGAACATGACGGTCACGGCTTTAAGATAGGTGGCGGGGTCATCAGCAACAGCGTCAACACCAACGCCCTCTGGCCCATAATTGCGCTTGACGATAACGTATCCTGTGTCACTTCCCACACCGATCATACCATCGATGGTCTGCAACACAAAGCCATGGGGCTCAGTCCCCTCATAAGGAGTCGTCTGGAACGACTTTCTCCCCACGAGACGTTCCTCCACCAGAACACTCCATAATTTGTTCGCAAAAGAAACATCGCTGAGCGTGCCAAAGGCTTCTTCCGCATGGGTCTGCTGGCTCAGCAAGACACTCACAATCACGCCCCCTACGGCACACACCTTTCTCATAACAAACTCTCCATCTTTGATATCTTTGTGGTTCACTATGGTGGACATACTATGTCGCATGTATTTTTTCAAGCTTCACGGCACAATATTTCACCTCCGGAATTTTGCCATCAGGGTCAAGAGCATCATTGGTGAGGAAATTGACAGGAGCTTCCTCAAAACAGAAAGGCATGAAGACAATCCCTTGAGGGATTTGCCTATCAGGACGCACTTGAGCATCAAGAGCGCCTCGTCTCGTTTCGATACGCACCCTATCTCCACCAACGAGCCCTTTCTCATCCATATCGGCAGGCGATAGGTGAATGTAAGGATGTGGCTCGATGGTGTTAAGCACATTCGTTCTTCGCGTCATAGAACCAGTATGCCAATGCTCCAACAAACGTCCCGTTGTCAAAACCATAGGGTATTCCTCGTCAGGTTGTTCGTCGGGGGGAATAATGTCGGCAGCAACGATATGTCCTTTCTTATCTGAGGTGGGAAAGCCATCACCAAAAAGGACATGCTCTCCCTCCTCATCGACGTGGGAGCAAGGATAGGTCACAGAACCCTCCTTCTGTAGGCGTTCCCAGCTGATCCCTTTGAGAGACTCCATAGAAGAACGCATTTCTTCGTAGATGTCGCCCACATCATGGTAACGCCAATCACACCCCAGTCTTTTTGCCATCTCCTGAATGATCCACCAATCTTGCTTCGCATCCCCCGGTGGGGATAAGGCGGGACGCGCAAGCTGGACAAGGCGGTCTGTATTCGTAAATGTTCCACTCTTTTCGGGGAAGGCGGATGCTGGCAAGATGACATCAGCAAGGAAAGCCGTTTCTGTCAAAAAGAGGTCCTGAACAACCATATGCTCGAGCTTTGCCAGCGCCATGCGGGCATGGGCCGCGTTGGGGTCAGACATGGCGGGATTCTCACCCATAATATAGAGCCCCTTGATATGCCCCTTATCAATATGTTGCATGATCTCAACAACAGTCAGTCCCGCATGAGGGTCAAGGGACGTTCCCCACAATTTTTCGAAAAAGAGGCGGCGCGAGTCGTCCTCTACCTTTTGGTAATCAGGGAACACCATAGGAATAAGGCCTGCATCAGACGCCCCTTGGACGTTATTTTGCCCTCGTAAGGGATGTAAACCCGTCCCATGTCGTCCCACATTGCCTGTGATGAGAGCAAGAGCAATAAGGCAACGGGCATTATCGGTACCATGGACGTGCTGTGATATACCCATGCCCCAGAAAATCATGGCACGCTCTGCCTTGCCATAGCAACGCGCTATCTCGCGAATGGTGTCGGCATCAACGCCACAGAGTCCAGACATTTCCTCTGGCGTAAAGGAGGCCACATGGGAACACAGCTCTTTATAGCCAGACGTGTGTTTTTCTATGTATTGGCGGTCGACCAGCCCTTCCTCGATAATGACATGGAGCATGGCATTGAGGAGAGCCACATCAGTGCCCGGGCGAAATTGCACATGGTGGCGGGCATAGCGTTCTAGTTCGTTACGTCGCGGGTCAAGAACAATCAGCTGGGTCCCACGGACGGCAGCATTCTTTATGAACGTGGCGGCAACAGGATGATTTTGCGCTGGACGCGCGCCGATAATGATAGCGACATCGGCATTCTTCACCTCCGATACAGGCGCTGTTACAGCACCAGAGCCTATCCCCTCCATCAATGCAGCCACTGACGACGCATGACATAAACGCGTGCAATGGTCCACATTATTGTTGCCAAAACCCGTCCTCACTAACTTCTGAAAGAGGTAAGCCTCCTCATTAGACCCTTTAGCACAGCCAAAACCCGCCAACGCACTGGCAGAGTCACGCTCACGAATCGATACAAACCCGCCACCAGCACGAGCAAGAGCCTCCTCCCACGTCACTTCGCGAAAATAGGCATCCACACGGGACGGATCTATCTTCTCATCAGGATTCTTGCTGACGCCATCCTTGCGGATAAGAGGCTTGGTCAAACGATGGGGATGATGGACATAATCGAAGCCAAAACGTCCCTTCACACAGAGACGCCCTTGATTGGCAGGACCAACACGCCCATCCACAGCAACAATGCGCTCGTCCTTGACGCGAAACGTCAGCTGACAACCAACACCACAATAAGGACAGAGACTGTCAACCTCCTTGTCTGGCTTGTGCGCTATCACGCCAGACTCATCTAAGAGGGACGATTCCATCAAAGCACCCGTAGGACACGCCTGAACGCACTCCCCACATGCGACACAGCTGCTGTCACCCATAGGGTCGTCAAAATCGAACACGATCTTAGAATGCGCGCCGCGCCCGGCCATGCCAATGACATCATTGACTTGAACCTCACGACATGCTTGCGTGCATAAATTGCAATGAATACACGCATCCAGATGAACAGCCATCGCACGATGGCTGTTGTCAGCGACATGATGGCGGCCATGGCGAGGAAACCGACTCGACAGCATGTCCATATGCTCGGCCATACGCCAAAAATGTGAGTCATCGTCATGGGCTCTCACACGTTCTGGTTGGTCTGCCAAGAGCAACTCCATCACCATGCGGCGCGAATGAACGGCACGCTGACTCTCCGTCGATACAACCATGTCTTGGGATACTTTGCGTATACATGAGGCGGCAAGAACCCTCTCACCCTCAATATCAACCATGCATGCACGGCAATTCCCATCAGGACGATACCCCGCCTTGTCGGCATGGCACAAATGGGGAATCAGAATATGCTCACGCTTCGCCACCTCCCATATCGTCTCGCCTTCACGGGCGGAAACTTTCCGCCCATCGAGAGTCAAAGAAAGCGTCTTTTTCTTAGGAAGTGACATGGATTGATCCTCTTACGAACATACGTAGATTATAAGTCATCGTGAAAATATTTCAACGCACAATCGATGGGATTTCCCGCGGCTTGCCCTAAGCCACAGATAGAAGCATCACGCATGGCATCGACCAATTCGCGCAAAAGAGGCTTGTCCCACGATGTCTGCTGTAAAAGAGACACCGCCTTCTCTGTGCCCACTCGACATGGTGTGCATTGACCACAACTTTCATCTTCGAAAAATTTAAGAAGATTAAGAACAATGTCTCTAATAGAGTCTTTATCAGAAAAGACAATAATGGCGGCAGAGCCTAAGAAGCACCCATATTTCTCTAACTGGCCAAAGTCGAGAGGGATATTCGCCATCGACGCCGGCAAGATGCCTCCAGACGCGCCACCCGGAAGATAGCCCTTGAATTCATGCCCGTCCAGCATGCCTCCACAATGGTCACGAAGCAACGTGTTCATGGTAATCCCCGCCGCCACCAATTTCACACCCGGCTTTTTAACACGCCCTGAAACAGAGAAACTATGGGGACCACGAGGGACCATATCATCACCAACATGACGCGCAGCCCCATGATGTAAAAACCAATCACTCCCTTTCTCAAGCACAAGAGAGACCCAGTGCAATGTCTCCACATTTTGATTGAGGGTAGGACGCCCAAACAATCCAACAGAAGATATATAGGGAGGCTTACGCCATGGCAGACCACGCTTGCCCTCGATACTAGACAGCATGGCTGACTCCTCACCGCATATGTAGGCACCAGCCCCACGACGCAAATGCACGTCAGTAAAGGAAGATAATCCCGCCTTCTCTAAGGCAGCGAGCTCCTTTTGCAAAATCTTACGCACACCCGGATATTCATCACGTAAATAGATATAGACAGAGCGCGCCTCCACCGCCCATGCGGCAATGAGCATGCCTTCGAGAAAACGATGGGGTGTCGTTTCCATATAGTAGCGGTCTTTAAAGGTGCCGGGTTCGCCTTCATCGGCATTCACCGTCATCAATCTCGGCCCCTTTTCCATACGGACAAAGCGCCATTTGCGCCCTGACGGAAAGCCCGCACCCCCCATCCCCTTCAGCCCCGCCTTCTCTAGTAACGTGACGACATGCTCGAAATCCCACTCTCCCGCTAGACAACGTTGCAATATCTTATACCCGCCTTGTCCTTGATAATAGGCAAGGTTTTGGTAGTCTGGTATATGGGGATGGACTCGCCCTTCTTGTAAAGAGTCGAGAACATTCTCCTTTGTCGCATGCCCCCTATGATAGGCATCCACCTGCGCGACAGGCGCTTCATCACAGCGTCCCATGCACGGCGCCGATAGGACGCGCACGCGCGTCGGGTCTACGCCCTTTTTCAATGCCTTGTGCAACGCATCAGCACCACGCAACGCACAAGAAAGGCTATCACAGACACGAATTGTATGACGGGGAGGAGGCGTCTCACCATCCATGACAACATCAAAATGCGCGTAAAATGTCGCCACTTCATACACATGGGCTAAAGGAAGAGAGAGTATCTCTGCCAATGCCGTGAGGTGACGCATCGATAGATGTCCCTCATGGTCTTGTATGGCATGGAGCATCTCGATGAGTTCGTCCTTTTCCCGCTTTCCTCCCCATTGGCGTAAAATGCCTTCGACCTCTTCATGGGAATGAGAGTCCCCTTGTCGCCCCTTTGGATAAGAAATAAACAGCTGGCGCCCCTTTTTCTGAGGTCTCGTTCTGTCAGACTGCTGTGTCACGTGACGATGGTCTCCTATCCCTTCAATCTACCCCCCACGCCCTCCACGCGTTTGTGCTCGTCCCTCTCCTATGCCACTCGTCAGTAGACGTATATCAAATCGGTCTTTTATGCAAGCTCGATGCGAGCAAGAGAATGTCATGGGCTCTGTTTTGTGCCTCGTCTTCCTTTAAGAATTTTTTTGCTCTCTGTGCTTGCATAATGGCGCTCTTGTAATCCCGTAAAATCAGGTATTTCTCTGCTTGGGCGAGGGCGGACAAGCCGATATATCCCAATCTGCCTTGGGCGACACTCATCAACTGCCATGCCAGCGCGGCGTCTTTTTCCTCCTCGATGGCGAGCTCCAGCTCTTTCAATGCCATACGCACCATCGATAGGCCACCAACCTCAAGGAGCGCCTGCGCATAGGCAATACGTATCAGAGGCTCATGGGGCGCATAGGACACCGCCTGTTCGTAATAGGCAATCGCTTGGCGGCTGTACCCGCTCTCTAACAAGAATTGCCCTTTTAATTCGTAAAAGAAGGGGTTCTGTGGCTCTTCTTCGATGAGCCTATCGATGAGGGCAAAACTCTTGTCCCGTTGATGGTCGCGAAAATAGGCGATGGCACGGGCATAGAGAGCGGAAATGCTGTTATCACCATCCCTATAGTGCCTGTAGACCTCCTCTGGTTTGTAGAGAAAGCCAATAACCTTTGCCTTGATACGCTGAAACGTCCTTTCACGTTCATGGTCTGCTGGCGCATCGGCATGGGGTGATATGAGCGTTTGGTGACGCATGGTTTTAATACGCTCCTCTGTGAGAGGGTGCGTCGTCGCATAGGGGTCTATATTGCCAATGTACAATTGAGAACGTCTATCCAATATCTCCATGAATTCCACCATGCCTCGAGGCGACATGCCCGCCGATTCGAGATAGCGCACAGCCGCCTGGTCAGCCGCCGACTCTCGTTTGCGTATCGTGCTGAGCAAGCCCCTCTGTGCCACATGCTGTGATGCGGAAATGGCTGCGGCGCCAGCGTCAATCTGTCCCGCCACGATCGACCCAAGACCAAGTAAAAAACCTAATAATTGGACAGTCAAGGCATTATCAATGTCTGTATCCATGCGGGCAAGATGTCCGCCAGCGATATGCCCTATCTCGTGCGCATAAACAGCAAGAACTTGCTCAGAAGAATCAGCCTCCGCCAGAATAGCGGTGTGAAGATAAATGTTTTGCCCGCCATAGACAAAGGCATTCAAACTTTTGTCATAGATAAGATAGAGTGAGACGGAGTCGTTATCCAATCCTGCTGCCTCTAATAAAGGCGTCACCCACTGGCGAATATGCCCTTCTATCTCCGCATCACGTATCAAGCCCCCTTGAGACACGCCATAGGCAGGGAAAGATAACGCCCCAAAAACATAAGCCACAAGGGAGAGCAAGAGAAATGGCATGCCTAGCCACCTCCGATAGCCACCCCATCCACCATCAGCCTCGCCCTTACGCCTCACCATGATACACCTCCACAGGTCGTCTTCGCACAAGATGTCGCCACCACCCATTGTATACTAAGCCTATAAAGTATACTAAGCATATAAAAAAATTAGCAAAGCACTTTGTCATGTATAATGACGCCACACATATCGTGCAAGAAGGGAAAAATAGAAACAGACCATGCATGCTTTTCGCGGGCAAATCTATGAGTCGGTGCTGGATGTTGTCGGCGCAACGCCGTTGGTACGTCTCAGTAAATTTGCGCGCACATATCAATGCGACGCCCTCTGTCAGGCAAAACTAGAGTATCTCAATC
>JACONL010000009.1 GCA_014332745.1 Alphaproteobacteria bacterium GM7ARS4
ATATCCGCACATTCACAACTATAACCGCGAGAAGAACAAGTTAGGCGAGGACAATATCGGGAGCACTCTTGATTTGCGTGAAGTCTTTTTCAGCGTCACCAGTAGCGAGTATGGCTCTGTGTTAGCGGGCAAGACCCTCAGTTTGTTTCTGGGCAAGAACATCTTGACGGACATGACGTTATTTGGTGTTGGTGCTGTGGGTGGTGTCGGCACGTCAAATGCTCTCAGTGGGAGCACGTCTTTAGGGCGTATTGGCTATGGTTATGTCTATCCTAACTTCAATGCGGCGTTGCGCTATACCTCGCCTGATGTGCAGGGCTTTAAGCTGACGGCTGGTGTCTATGACCCTTCACGCATTGCTAATGCTGCCGCTGGTGAGAGTGCGACCTATCGCGACACGCCCTTGCCGAGATGGGAGGCGGAGCTGACGCATCAATTGGCGTTGCCGCGTTTTAACGTCACCCTCGATAGTTGGGGGAGTGCCATGTATCAAACAGCAGAGCAGTCTGATGGTGACGACGTGTCTTCGTGGGGGTTAGGGGGCGGCACGCAAGTGGCGTACAAGGGGCTCACCATCACAGGGAGTGGCTATTGGGGTAAGGGCTTGGGCTCTGTCCTGATGCTGGATGTGGATGCTCTAGACCCGTTAGGCAATGAGAGGCGTCACTATGGCTTTATTGCGCAAGCGACCTATGACTTTGGCAACGACACCCATCTTGGTGTGAGTTGGGGGACGAATTACACGTCTGCCACGACTGCTGAGCTGACGACGGGGACACCGGGTGCTATCCATCGTTTCAATCGTCTGTTTGATGTCATGGTGTGGCACAATGTGAATGCCAATCTCCGTGTGGGTGTGGAGTATGGCAATCAACGCACGCGCAATCGTCGTGGCGATGACAGCGATGTCAACGTCTTCTCTGCGGGCGGCTTCTTCTTCTTCTAGGGGCGAGAAGGGGCAAGCGAGGGGGACAGGTTAAGGGACGCATGGATAGTTTATCCGTGCGTCCCTTTTTTGTCGAGTTGCACCTTGACAATGCCTCATAGGATATGTATGACTGATAGGGACAAGGTGGGGGGTCGTCCAGAAAGAGGCGTAAGATTTGATATGATGAAGGAGACCATGATGACGATAATAGAAAAGACATACGGCTACACTGCGCGCTTCGCGCGTTCTATGGCATGGGCCTGGACGTGGGCTTGCGCGTTGTTGGTCGCTTATGAACGAGAAGGGCTAGCGGAGGTTGTGCTCATGGGCAATGATGGGTGGGAGGTGAGCATGGATGGCTCTGTCAATGGTTTTGCGGTGTATGCCGATAGCGAGGATATTGAGGGTGCTGGCACATTCCGTTTTCAGAGTGGTTTATTGCCGGCGGTGTTTGGCTTCAATGTGAAAGCGCCCCGCATTGGTGGTTTAGACATGTTTGCCCGTTTAGGGTTATATCCGCACATTCACAACTATAACCGCGAGAAGAACAAGTTAGGCGAGGACAATATCGGGAGCACTCTTGATTTGCGTGAAGTCTTTTTCAGCGTCACTCGGGAGCACTCTTGATTTGCGTGAAGTCTTTTTCAGCGTCACGAGTAGCGCGTATGGCTCTGTGTTAGCGGGCAAGACTCTCAGTTTGTTTTTAGGCAGGAATATGCTAAAGGATATGACGTTATTTGGTGTTGGTGCTGTGCGGGGTGTCGGCACGGCGAATGCTCTAGGGGCGAGCATGTCCTTTGGGCGTATTGGCCATGGCTATGTCGCCCCCAACTTCAATGCGTCGTTGCGCTATACCTTGCCTGATGTGAAGGGCTTTAAACTGAAGGTTGGTGTCTATGATCCTTCGCGCATTGCCAATGCTTCTGCTGGTGAGCGTGCGACCTATGGCGACACGCCCTTGCCGAGATGGGAGGCGGAACTGACGCACCAATTGGCGTTGCCGAATTTCAACGTCACCCTCGATAGTTGGGGGAGTGCCATGCACCAAACAGCAGAGCAGTCTGATGGTGACGACGTGTCTTCGTGGGGATTAGGGGGTGGCACGCAAGTGGCGTACAAGGGGCTCACCATCACAGGGAGTGGCTATTGGGGTAAGGGTTTGGGCTCTATTTTAATGCTGGATACGGATGCTTTAGACCCGTTAGGCAATGAGAGGCGTCACTATGGCTTTATTGCGCAAGCGACCTATGACGTTGGTAACGACACCCATCTTGGTGTGAGTTGGGGGGCGAATTACACGTCTGCCACGGCTGCTGAGTTGAGTGTGGGGACAGCGGGGGCTATCCATCGTTTCAATCGTCTGTTTGATGTCATGGTGTGGCACAATGTGAATGCCAATCTTCGTGTGGGTGTGGAGTATGGCAATCAACGCACGCGCAATCGTCGTGGCGATGATAGCGATGTCAACATCTTCTCTGTGGGTGGTTTCTACTTCTTCTAGGGATGAGAGGACGAAACGGAGAGAGACGGACGGTATCAATGATGTGTGGTGGGCTTCTTTCTCTTTTTTTCACAAATTACGTTGACATGAAAAGGCGTTATCGTGTTATAAAAGAACAGAAAGGTGCATATCCGCTAAGGGTGGAGTGTTGTGCTTCGTTCGTTTGATTAAGTTTATATGAATCTTGAGGAGATAGGAAGATGACAAAGATAAGGCAGAAAACGTTTCGTGCTATGATGTGTGCGTGGGCTGTCACGCTCGCCATTGTGGCGTATGCGTCCCATGGGCGTGCGGAGGTCGTGCTTATGGGGAATGAAGGATGGGAAGTGAGCATGGATGGCTCTGTCAATGCCTTTGCTGTCTACGCAGATAGCGAGGACTCGGCAAATCAGGTCTTTCGTGTGCAAAGTGGTTTGTTGCCAGCGGTGTTTGGCTTCAATGTTAAGGCGCCACGTGTAGGTGGTTTGGATAGTCTTGCCCGTATCGGTTTGTATCCCCACATCCACAACTATAATCGTCAAAAAAATAAGCTCGGCGAGAACAATATCGGGAGTTCCCTTGACTTGCGTGAGATTTTCTTCAGCGTGAGTGGAGACAAGGGGTCATTGTTGGTGGGTAAGACCCTCAGTCTGTATCAAGGTAAGAATATCTTGACCGATATGACTCTGTTTGGTGTTGGCGCTGTTGATATTGGCAACACCCTATCAGGAAGCACCTCTTTAGGGCGCATTGGCTATGGCTATGTTTATCCTAACTTCAATGCGGCCATACGCTATCGTTTCCCTGAATGGAAAAACTTCAACCTGACAGTGGGTTTGTATGATCCTTCCGCCATTAGGGGCAATAATACGACAAGGGTGACGAGGCAAGATACTGGCAATGGTCTTTATCGCAACGTGCATACTGCTGACGTGACGGTGGGTGGTCGGACGATAGATGCGGGTCACAATGTCATCCTAACGGATGCCCAACTGACGGCCTATCAAGCGGCGAGCGAAACCATCCAAGGGCAGGTCGTGCCTGTTGCTGGCGAGTTCTACTCCACGGCGGCTGGGGGATTCATGCAGGCATATACCGAGACTCCTACGCCGCGCCTCGAGGGTGAATTAACGCATAGCTATCACAATAGGCGCTATGGTGTTATGGTCGATTCGTGGCTGAGCGGTATGTTCCAATCAGCTGAGACGGACAATGGCACGACAGTCGACTCGTGGGGGATTGCTGGTGGAGCGCAGGCAAATTATCGTGGTGTTGTCCTGACAGGGAGTGGCTATTGGGGAAGGGGTCTGGGCTCTGTTCTCATGCTTGATACCGATGCCCTTGACATCACTGGTGGAGCAAGACGCCACTATGGCTTTATTGCTCAGGCGACCTACGATTTGGGACAGGAACTCCCGCAGTTCAAGGGTTTCAATGTGGGTGCTAGCCTGGGTATCAACTTCACATCGGCATCGAAATTGGAGAAAGCCGTGAGTGGCACCCTCAGTTCGACATTGAATACTGATAATGACATCACCATCGATGATGACGTGGGGTATTTGGACAGAATCCATCGCTTCAATCGTCTTTTCGACTTGATGTTGTGGTACAATGTGAATGACCACTTGCGTGTTGGTATCGAGTATGGTGACCAACGGACGAGTGATCGTTCTGGCTCTGAAGTCGACACGCGTATCTTCTCCGCTGGCGGCTTCTTCTTCTTCTAATATCGAAGCGCTGGAAGGTTATGACAATGTTCAACAACCCCGTCGGGCATCGTCGTCTTTGCGTCTATCTTTCTCTTTGGGTGTGCGCGCCTTTGTGGGTGCTGTGCGGGGGGGTGTTCTTGCCGACGGATGTGGCCGCCGCCACATCCCCGCAAGGGAGTCAGGTGTTATGGACGAAAGATGATTTCTTTGTGCGCCTAGAGCCTCAGGATAGAGGAGCTGGCGGAAAAACGCCTCCGCCCAATGATCATCCCTTCAAACAGATAACAGCGGAGGGCATCGTTCATGCCTTCTCGAAAATTGTTGTTCAGAAGAATCGCGATGATGTGCCTCAGTTGCTGTTTTCTCAGCGCGCATTGGATGTCCTTGCCACCTATCTTGTGGAAGGGCTAGAGGAGGCGACTCCTCGTCAGGATGTAACCTTTGCCGTTAAGTCATGGCACGAGAAGATTCTTACCTTTAGTTCGCCCGTTGTGCTTACGGGGCGTGTCTTTATGCGTGAAGGTCAGCTGAATCTCATTCTTGGCGAGATACGCACGCCCAATAGGATGTCGCGTTCCCATGCTGAACTTTCTGCTCTAAATCGGGACATACGCCTTTATCCCTATATACCGGGTAAGCGTTTTCAACGACGTTCTATGCCTTTGACTCTCTCTGTTCTTGGCGGAGAGGAGGGGATTTATACCGCGCCTGGGCGTGCTCAAGAGTGGCTGATATTCTCTCCTCAGAGCTATGCGACCCTCAGGCGTCCTTTACGTGAACTCACTGGTGAGCGCGCTGAGGAGCTTGTCAGGCAAAGGAAGAATGTCCCCATACCCGTTCGTGGACGCGACTCCTCTCAAGAGGAGGTGCAACGTTTACGGGACGAGGTGTCTCGCCTTAAGGATGATAGTGATTCGCCAGAAGGGCGGTCGCGTGCTGCCGAACAACGCCTAGAGGCATTGGAACGCATGCGCAAACGTGGCCTTATCAGTGAGGACGAATACGAGCAAAAGCGCAAAGAGGCTGTTCAGGGCTTGTGATAGCCGTCTCTCTCAATCTCTCTCAATCTCTCTCAATCTCTCTCAATCTCTCATGGGCGAGGGGGGCAACGGGGCATATGCGTGGGCGTGAGCCATGCCATAGAAGGCGTGGGGGTGCGTTGGACACCCCAGCCAACGCCAACCACCCCCAACGCTAACCACCCTATCCTATGTGGGGGGCTCCCTTGTGTTCTGTGGGTATGGCGACCCCAGCGGGATTCGAACCCGCGTTGCCGCCGTGAAAGGGCGGTGTCCTAGGCCTCTAGACGATGGGGTCGTTGAACATCGACGACGTGTGCGAAGAGCCTTATCACCTCTCTATCCTATTCATACGCGCAATGCAAGTCGCTTTGGTGTCTGTGTTGTGCGGCGATGTGTTTCAGAGGGTATCAATAAAGGCATTCACCATTTTTGCCTGTTCCTCTGTGCATTTGTTATGTTTTAGGGCATAATCGATAACGTCTCCATAGGAACAAAGATGGTAGAGCGTGACCCCTAAAGCGTCCATTGTTTCTTTGAGTTTCTTTGTTTCATAGCTAAAAAGCACGAAGGCATAGGCGCATGTTATCCCTTCATGGCGCATGGCGCGGATGAAGTCTTCCTTGCTTTGTCCATCTGTTGTCTGGTCCTCGATAAGAATGGCATGCATGCCCTTTTCAAAGTGTCCTTCGATGCGTTTGTTCAAGCCATGTCTTTTGCTTTGCTTTCGTATGTAAATCATAGGATTGCCCAGTGACTCCGCCAATATCGCTGCGTAGGGAATGCCAGCGCTTTCGCCGCCAGCGAGAAGAACGTCCCTGCCGATTTTGTTCTTAAGGCATGCTGTTGCTTCTTGCATGATGGCATGGCGCGCTCCTGGATAGGAGAGGATACGTCGACAATCCACATAAATGGGACTCTTGCGCCCAGAAGACCAAAGGAAAGGCGTGTCCATGCTTGTAATTTGCACAGCACCGCATGTCAGTAAATAGTGAGCAACAGATTGCTGATGGGCCATGATATTCTAGGGTGTGTTGGCAACATTGCACTCTGTGTCGCACCATACATGATGGAGAATAGCATTTGCAATGGAGAAAAATTGAGGATACAAGGACATGTCGGCGGGCTGGATAAGTGCATCTTGCTTATTGTTGGGAATACCCCATCGATAGGCGGATGAGGAAAGTCCGGGCTCCACGAGACAGGGTGCCATATAACATGTGGCGAAGGCAACTTCAGGGAAAGTGCCACAGAAAATAACCGCCTGAGGGGCGTCTGTCCCTAGGGTAAGGGTGAAAAGGTGTGGTAAGAGCACACCGCGCTCGTGGCAACACTGAGCGGACAAGGTAAACCCCACTCGGAGCAAGTCTAAATGGAGCATAGCCATCAGGCGGCTTTGTCTCGGTGCCTTTATGCTCAGGTGAGACGCTTCAAGACGTATGCCCTTATGGGACGTCTGAGATAAATACTTATCCGCACGTCCATGCTGTCTGCATGATGTGTGACAGAACCCGGCTTATAGGCTCGCCGATAGACATGGGAGGCCCGATAGGGTATGTTGGTGAGGGCAACCAATCTTATGGTCTCTTTTAGAAACATGGTGATGTATCATATGGCAAGAAAATATCTCTCTTCTCTCGATGCCTCTTCTGGGAAGGGACGTTCCGATGAGAATTTCCCGGTGGCATCATGGCTTATTGCTAAAGATAAACGTCCTCTTGTGATGTGCTATTATCGTTTTGCGCGCTTTAGCGATGATATTGCTGACAATCCTAGCCTTGACGAGAACGAGAAATTGAGGCGTCTCAAACGTCTGGACGATGCCTTATTGGGGCGAGACACCCATCCTGATTGTCAATGTGCTCTTGATGTTGCAGCCTTGATGGATAAGCACGGCATCGATATTGCTCACGCACGGGACTTGCTCAAGGCATTTTCTCAAGATGCCACAAAAAAGCGCTATGCCAATTGGGAAGAGTTGGAGGATTATTGCATGCATTCGGCATCGCCTGTGGGGCGTTTTCTGCTGTCCCTCCATGGTGAGGATAAGGCTCTGTTTGCTTTGTCTGACCCTCTGTGCAATGCCTTACAGATTCTCAATCATCTACAAGATTGCGCGAAAGATTACCGCACGCTAGACCGTGTTTATATGCCGCAAGATGTATGCAAGCGCTACGATGCGAAGGTAGAGACATTGGCATCGCGTACGTCTGATGTGGCGTGGCGTCGCGTTTTTCACTCTATTCTTGACAAGGCAGAACCATGGATTAATCAGTCGGAAAGCCTCTCTTCAAAAGTCTCGTCAAAACGGCTAGCGATGGAGGTAGCCACCATTTTCCATATTGCCCAAGCCCTGAGCCGCGCCTTGCGCAAATATCATCCTCTCTATAGGCGTGTGCGCCTACACACACCAACATATATCGCATGCTTTAGGAAAGGCATTCGCGACACCCTCTTTTTCTCTAAAAGGTGAAAAACCATGGATATCACACTGATTCTTCTCATTGTCGTCGTCATTGCTCTTGCCTTCCTAGGCTATCAACTTGCCATGATAAAGGCGAATTTGCAGCTGCTGGGACAGAGAGACCCTCATGTTGCTTTCATGGAATCGGTTATGCAGTTCATGAAAGCAAGCTTCTCTGATTTATTTGAGGCAGTGTATAAATTGCGACAATTCATGGATAATTCACAGACTCGAGGTGCCTTTGGTGAGGTGACTCTAGAAGAAATGGTGCGCGACCAACTCAGTTCCCACTATTATGCCTTTCAGTATACCCTCAGCAATGGGATGCGCGTGGACTGCCTCCTAAAATTTGACCCTCCGTTGGGACCCCTTGCCATCGACTCTAAATTTCCTCTCAGCGGCTATCGTGCCATCATGGAGGCACAAGATAAAACGCAAAAAGCGCAAGCTAAAAAGGAGTTCGAGAGAGCTGTGCGTAAAGGCATAGATGACATAGCAAAAAAATATATTATTCGGGGTGAGACGAGCGACATGGCTCTTATGTTTATCCCCAACGAATGTGTCTTTAACTTCATTCATAAGGAGTTTGGAGATGTAGTAGGCTATGCACGGAGAAAGAACGTCTTTATGGTTTCCCCCGAAACATTATGGGTTATCCTCAACACGATGCGCGCCGTGTTGCGCGATGCAAAAATGAGAGAGCAACTTCCCTTCATTCTGAAAAAGCTCATAGAGCTAGTCGATAATGATGTCGATCGCTTAGCAGAGCACGTTAAAAACCTCTTGAAGTATTTTAATCTTGCTGTGAAAGAGTTGCGCTCTATCGAGGCAATTATCGATGAAATTCTTAAAAAACGTGATGATATATCAAGCTTGGACCCAGATAAATAAAAGCCACAGAGTATCACACCCGCCTATCGTGAGTGCTATACTGGACATGGGGTATTCATGCAGAGATGAGGAGAGAGACACTATGTATCGGAGACACATGACGTTACAATATCACGAGAGACCGAGACGCATGGGCGTATGTCCTGTGCTGATGGCATGGGCATTGTGCTGTGGCATTCCCGCCGCCAGTGTGGCGGAAGAGGTCTCTGTGCTCACGGGCTTTGAGCCAGTCGGGACGCGTATTGTTATCCATAAGGATATGCTTCCCGAACCCTATGACGAACCCAGCGTCGCCAACATTGCCGCACCAGCCACCCGTAAGGAGGGACATCTCTTGCAGGTGAAGGAAGGCTTTAGCGTCAATATCTTTGCCCAAGGGTTAGAGGACCCAAGGCGTCTCTTGGTGGATGAGACGGGCGGTGTGTATCTCGCCCAGAGCAGTGAGGGGACGATCCATTATCTACAAGATGATGATGGTGATGGTGTTGCCGAGACGATACATCTGTGTGCCGATGGGTTTCGTGTGCCTTATGGTATGGCACTCTCCCATGGCGCCTTCTATGTTGCCGATGTGGACCATGTGTGGCGGTTGGCGGGGGATGTGTGTGATGGCGGTAGGACAGAAGGAGAAGAGCAACGTATCCCTGTGACGCCTGACTCCGCTCTAGGCTCTGCCAGCGGGCATTCAACGCGCAATATCGCCTTGAGTCGTGATGGGAGAGAGCTCTATGTTGCTGTGGGGTCGAGAGGCAATATCGGCATCGAACCAGAACCTCGTGCCACCATCAGGCGTTTTGATCTCAAGACGGGGGCTTATGAGAGTTACGCAACAGGCCTACGCAATCCCGTCGGCCTTGTCATGAGGGAGCATGATCGCACGCTATGGACTGTCGTCAATGAGCGCGATGGCTTAGGCGACCGCCTTGTGCCAGATTACATGGCGAAAGTCGAACAAGGCGATTTCTTTGGATGGCCCTATAGTTATTTAGGGGATATACCTCAGCCTGATTGGTTTGAGAAACGTCCCAAGGGCATAAAGGCAAAAGTGCCAGAGATGCTCTTTCACGCCCATTCAGCGCCCCTTGGCTTTGCCTTTTATGACGATGCGTCTCTCTTTCCCCAAGAGTATCACGGAGGCGCTTTCGTTGCCTTGCATGGCTCGTGGAATGCGCGTGTTCCTCAAGGATATATGGTGGCATTCGTGCCTTTTGCTGATGGCATACCACAAGGCTCTTATGAGGTCTTTGCCAGCGGTTTTCGCGTGGATACGCCACCATCATCGTCATCCCCTTTGGGTGATGACCCTGACGCCTACGATACGCCCTTATGGCAGAGCGCCTTGTCCCGTATCACAGGTTACAAGAGCCCCTATGTTATTGGCCGACCAGCGGACGTGGCCGTTGCCCGTGATGGGAGTCTCCTCATCGCCGACGATGTGGCTGGCGTCATTTGGCGTATCACCTATGGGGAGGAGTGAGCAAGGCGCGCGGGGGATACGTCCTAGAGAAACCATATCCACGAGACAAGGACAAACAGGGGAGTCAAAATGGTAAAGGACCACGCCATATAGCCTAAGAAACTTGGCACACTGACTTTGCGTTCCCTTGCCACAGCAAAGACGAGGAAATTGGGCGCATTGCCTATCAGTGTGAGAGCGCCCATGAAGACAGCGCCTGCCGATATGGCGAGCAGAATTTGGGGATTGGCAAGGAGTATCTCAGCGCCGCCCGCCGTATTAAAGAACACCAGATATGTGGGGGCATTATCTAGGAAGGCCGAGAGGATACCTGTGAGCCAAAAATATGCCAACGCTTCGGGGACACGCTCGAAAATGGGCGCCATCACCGATGTGTTCCCCTTGAGATAGGCAAGGACGGGGATAATGGTGATAAAGATACTGAAAAAGAGCTTGGCGACCTCTTGCATGGGAAACCAATTGAAGTGATTATGCGCACGTATCTCTTTATCCGTCCATTTGAGTGACATGCCTATGAGAGCAAGCATGACGAGAGGACTGAGGATACGTTCTCCTTTCACAGCGATACCAAGGATTGACCATGTGCCTAAATCGACGACGCCACTCATCAGCACGACAATAATGACCATGAACAGCAAGAGGATATTTTGTGGACCCGAAATGCTGAGTTTTTGTCTTTGGGGGGGAGGTTCTGCCACATCGGGATGTTCCTTGCGATAGTAGTAGCTGTCCATCACCCAGAACATGGCGAGAAGAATCACCGAGAGAAAGAGCATAGGCGCGAACATATGGCGGGTTGTCCAGAAGAAATCGATGCCATTGAGGAAGCCTAGAAAAAGCGGAGGGTCGCCCAATGGCGTCAAAGAACCACCGATATTGGCAACAAGAAAAACAAAAAAGACAATGACATGGGTTTTATATCGTCTTTTTTCATTGATGGCGAGCAACGGGCGTATGAAGAGCATGGAAGCACCTGTCGTCCCTATCCAGCTGGCGATGGCTGTGCCGAGAGTCAGGAAAATCGTATTGACAGCAGGTGTCGGTAAAAAGTCGCCTTGTAAGCGTATACCGCCACTTATCGTGTAGAGAGTCGCTAAGACGACCACAAAGGGGAAATAATCTAAAAGGAGGATGTGAAAAACCTCATGGAATGCTATGCTGACGCCAAAAGCGACTGTGAAGGGAATAACAAAAACGATCGCCCAAAACGCCGAAATCTTGCCGTAATGGGCGTGCCAAAAGGAAGGAGCAAAAAGCGGAAACAGCGCAATGGATAACAGGAGGCCCGCAAAAGGAAGCCCCCACAGTAACGTATCAACGATAAAGGGTTCTGTCATAGTGAGATATAATCAAGAAGTGTTATGGATGTGTGTCTGTACGATGATGAGCCATGATAGCATAGGCACAGAAAGAATAGCAACAATGTATAAGGTGTAAGATGAAACGTCCTCGTAAAACAAAGATTATTGCCACCCTTGGTCCTGCCACATCGGCGTATGCGACCATACGCAGACTTTTTGAGGAGGGGGTGGATGTGTTCCGCCTCAATTTTAGCCATGGGACCCATAAGGAACATCAGGAGCGTTTAGCATCTATTCGTCTGCTAGAGAAGGAAAAAAATCATTCCATTGGTGTCATTGTCGACTTGCAAGGCCCTAAATTGCGTTTAGGGCATTTTGCTCAGCCATGTGTCTTTTTGCGTTCTGGCACGATATTTCGTTTTGACAGGGATAAGAGAGAGGGGGATGAAAGAGGCGTTTATGTCCCTCACCCTGAAATTTTTGATATAGCCCGTATCGGGCAAGATATTTTATTGGATGACGGCAAGGTGCGCCTCAAGGTTGTGGAGAAAGGAGCGTCGTGGATTGATGCCAACGTCATCACGGGGGGTGAGATTTCATCCCATAAAGGGATGAACATCGTTGGGAGCGTCATGACCGACCAAGCCATATTGACGGCTAAGGATAAGGCCGATTTTGACTTTGCCATGACGTTGGATATTGATTGGATTGCTCTGTCTTTTGTGCGGGATGTCGGTGATATTGAGAAAGTGCGTTCGTTGATTCCTCGCCAGTGTCCGGTGCATCTTTTGACAAAGATGGAGAATCAGGCGGCCATCAACAATCTCGAGAGTATCATCGAGGCATCGGATGCGGTGATGGTGGCGCGAGGCGACCTTGGTGTTGAGTTGCCGCCAGAGGTTGTTCCCATACAACAGAAGCGCATTATCAATGCGTGTCGGCGCATTGGCAAGCCCGTGGTTGTAGCGACTCATATGTTAGATTCTATGGTGCATTCTTCTGCGCCGACGCGCGCTGAGGCGTCGGACGTGGCGACGGCTGTCTATGATGGCGCTGATGCTGTGACACTCTCTGCGGAGACGGCGGTGGGCAAGCATCCGTGCGAGTCTGTGTGCATGATGAATAAGGTCATATGTTCGGTGGAGGGTGATAGCGTGTATCGTTCTATCATAGAGAATTGGCATCCTCCGTCCCGCACGAAGGTGTCCGATGCCATCAGCGCAGCAGCTGCACAAGCTGCCGATACACTGAACGCTGCGTCCATCGTAACCTATACGGAGTCAGGCTCGACGGCGCGCCTTGCGTCTCGTGAGCGTTCTCATGTGGGGATATTAGGCATCAGCACAGCAAAGACGACAGCGCGTCAGCTCTCTATGACGTGGGGTGTTTATTGTGTTGTCGCTGAAGGCATACAGAGCGTCAACCATATGGTGGAGGAGGCGTGTCAGGTTGCTCTACAGGAGGAGGTCGCACAGATAGGGGATATTGTCGTCATCACAGCGGGCATTCCTTTTGGCAAGGCTGGCTCGACAAATATGATGCGTATTGCGCGCCTTAAGAATATCAAGAGTCGTTAGACGATGACGTTTAGAACAATCCGTGTTCTTTCATGGAGTAGGCGTCATAGGGTGTGATAATGATATGGTCGTGGAGGACGACATTGATAGCGTGAAGTTTTTCGCACATATTTTTTGTCATGGTGATGTCTTGGGTGGATGGCGAGGCTTTTCCGCTGGGGTGATTGTGGGCGAGGATGACGGCAGAGGCGTCGTAGAGGATGGCTTGTCGCAGGAGGGCGTGTGCGCTGATATTGACGGCGTGGGGGTCGTTTTGAGAGATGGTGTTTTGTGTCAGTGTGGGGCGTGATGGCGTGTGTTTTTTTTGGGTTGTTTGTTCGATGAGGTCGTTATTTTTATTGAGATAGAGGATGGTGAAATGTTCCTCTTTTTTATGTCCTATAGAGGTGCGTAGATAGTGGATGAGTTGGTCTATGGTGGCGATAGGGACGTGGTGTTTTTGGAGGGTATCGATGGAGAGACGGCGGGAGATTTCGGCAACCAAAGCGAAGAGGGTGCGTCTTCGTGTATTGGCGAGGAATTGGCGGACGGGGTGAGAGGACTCTGTTGTCGCCTTTCCTGTTTGTGCCGACAATGTCGCATAATGGTCAGTCTTGGCGTGGATGAGACGCCCTAAAGGGACATCTTTCAGCAATGCCTTTGCCAGAGGTTTGACGTCGCCTCGGGGATAGAGGTAGAAGAGCAACAGCTCGAGAATTTCATAATCATACAGGGAGGACGGTTCGCCCCCTAAAAACTTTTCATATTGCCTCTGTCGGTGTCCTATATAGTGAGGCGGCGATACCTCCTCCGCCTTCATAGAAGACGATACCAACAGACCACGACTCCCTCTCTGGTTTGTTCCCTTCATGGTATAGGGGCGGTTTTTCATGGCCTGTTCTACGGGTTTATAGGTAGGGAGGCGCTGTATAGTTTTTGGGTGAGAGGGTGAAAATCATACATCCATCGTCTGTGATACCGATAGAGTGTTCGAATTGGGCCGAGAGCGAGCGATCCCGTGTGACAGCCGTCCATCCATCTTGAAGAATTTTGGCGTGTCGCTTGCCGATATTCACCATAGGTTCTATGGTAAAGAAGTATCCCGCTTCCAGTTGAGGCCCTGTTCCTTTGACACCATAGTGGAGGACTTGAGGTTGGTCGTGAAAGACTCGTCCTAACCCGTGTCCGCAGAATTCGCGCACCACAGAATACCCCTGGTCTTCCACATGGCATGCGATGGCGTAGCCAATATCGCCAAGGTGATTGCCGGGGCGGGCTTGTTCGATTCCCTTCATCAAGGCATCATAGGTTGCTTGGACGAGTTTACGCGCCTTCATGCTTGTTTTCCCTACGAGGAACATACGGGAACTATCGCCATGCCATCCATCGAGGATGACGGTCACATCGATATTGAGAATATCGCCTGAACGTAAGGGGCGTTGGCTCGGAATGCCATGACAGATGACGTGGTTTATCGATGTGCAAATGGATTTAGGGTAGCCTTGATAGTTGAGGGGGGCGGGAAGGGCGTCATGGTCGGTAATGAATTGGTGGCATAATTGGTCTAGTTGGTCGGTGGTCGTGCCTTCGGTCACGAAGGGCGTGATATAGTCAAGACACTGGGCACAGAGGCGTCCTGCTCTTGCCATAGCGTCAAAATCTTTTTTTGTATGACGGGGAATGGAGCTGGTAGGAGAGATCATGACAGGGGTATCAATGGCGTAATGGCTTTCTCGTCTGTTTCACGTAAGGACAACAGGAATGGAACGATTGAGCGTAATGCTCTGTGGTGTTATAGCACAATCATAGGCATAGAGTCGCACGCCTTTCTGTTGTGCATGTCGTAGCGCCAGACCATAGGCTGGGTCGATGGTATCGTTGGGACGCAAGGCGTTGCAATCTTCCCTCTGTATGAGGAAGACGACAGCCGTTGGGACAGAGCGTTGAGCATAGCTGGCGAGGGTCTTCATATGTTTTTGCGCTCTGAGGCTGACACTATCGGGAAAGAGGGCGGTGGCATCCTGATGGGGGGTTGTGTGGCGCATGGTGACACTTTTCACTTCTAAATAGAGTGTTTGCCCATGGTGTGTTGTCAGGGCAAAATCGACACGCATGGCATCGAGCGTCACTTCTCTTTTGATATGTGTGATGGATTGAAAGGGGTGGAGTTTTCTCTCTTGCAGGGCTTCTAAGACGATATGGTTGGCATGCATGGTATTAATGCCGACAAGGGAGAGGGGCGTCTCAGTGAGTTGCCATTGCCATGCCAATTGCCTCGTTTTGCGAGGTGCTTTTTTTTCTAACCAAATGGGTGTATGTTCAGAACAGAGTCCTTGCATGCGTCCGGGGTTAGGGCAGTGTGCGATGACATGGTCGCCATTATGGAGCTGTGCTTCGGCGAGAAAGCGCTTATAGCGTTTCTTAAGGGTCGCTTGGACAAGAGGAGAATCGAACCGCATGGGTCAGGACATGGAGCAAGAGCATCGCGTAAAAGAAGAGGGACAGGACAAGGCACAGCATGTGACGGCAGCCCTTGTGATTATTGGCAACGAGATTTTATCGGGACGAACGTCAGATAAGAACATTGCTTTTATAGCAACAATGCTGGATGACTATGGCATTTTATTGCGTGAGGTGCGCGTCATTGCCGATGACGAGCGCGCCATCATCCAGCATATCAATAGTCTTCGCTTTGTGTATGATTATGTCATCACGACGGGGGGGATTGGGCCGACGCATGACGACAGGACGTCTTGTGCGGTGGCGAAGGCATTTTTGGTGCCATTATGTTGCCACGAGGAGGCGCTGGCGCGTCTCAAGAAGCATTATGGAGAGGCGCTCAATGATGCGAGGAAGAAAATGGCGTTCATCCCTCGTGGCGGTGTTCTCATTGATAATCCCATAAGTCATGCGCCGGGCTACCATATAGGGAATGTCATGGTGCTTGCGGGCGTGCCTGAGATTATGCAGGCGATGTTGAAAGGGGCGATGATGCGTTTGCGTAGAGGGAAGCCTCTATGTTCTTTATCGTTACTTTGTCGTCGTGCTGAGGGGGACATTGCTGAGGCGTTGGCTCATGTGCAATCTCTGTATGAAGACATTGATATTGGCAGTTACCCATGGTTTTCATCGAAGGGTCTTGGTGTTAATATCGTCTTGCGTGGCGATGATGCTGTGCGCGTGCGTCATGCCTCTGATAAGATAAAGGGGGCGTTGGAGGCTGTGGGGATTGACATCCAGATGGTGTAGAAGGAGAGAAACATGCCGATAAAGGTCGCTATTAATGGGTTTGGGCGCATTGGTCGTCTTGTCTTGCGCGCATGGTTGGGGCGCGTGGATACGTCTCTACAGATTGTTGCTGTGAATGATTTAGGGGATGTCTCTGTGCTGAGGCATTTGCTTCACTATGACAGCGTCCATGGGCGTTATGAAGGCGCGACAAAATGGCAAGGCGAGACTCTTGTGACGGAGAAGGGGGCTATCCGTTTCGTGTGCGAGCCAGACCCTCAGCGCCTGCCTTGGTCTGAGGTGGGGGTGGATATTGTCTTAGAGTGCAGTGGGCGTTTTACCACGCGCAAGGCGGCGGCGGCGCATCTCGAGGCGGGCGCTCAGAAGGTTTTAGTCTCCGCGCCATGTGCTGATGCTGACATGACCCTCGTCTATGGCGTGAATCACCATGCGTTAGGCAAAGAGCATGACGTGGTGTCCAATGCCTCTTGCACGACCAATTGCCTTGTTCCTGTTGTCCATGTGGTGGATAAGCTCTGTGGGTTGGACTATGGCTATATGACGACGGTGCATTCTTACACGGGTGACCAGAAGGTTGTCGATATGGTGCATAAGGATATGCGGCGGGCGCGGGCGGCATCTCTGTCTATGATTCCGACGACGAGCGGCGCGGCGCGCGCTGTCTGTCTTGTTCTTCCTCATTTAGAGGGGCGTATTGATGGTTGTGCTGTGCGTGTGCCGACACCTAATGTCTCCCTTGCCGACCTCACCTTTGTTGCCAGCAAGGATGTGTCTAAGGAGGCGTTGCACGATGCCATGCGTCGCCATGCTCAAGGGCCGTTGCAGGGAATTTTAGCGCTCAATGATGCGCCTTTAGTCTCTTCTGACTTCATAGGACATCCCGCCAGCTCTATTTTTGATGAAACGCAGACGCACGTCATGGGGAAGCGTTTTGTGCGGGTTGTGGCGTGGTATGATAATGAATGGGGCTTTTCCAATAGGATGTTGGATAGCGCCCAATGTTTAGCGCGCCATCTCTCAAGACATGGATAGGAGAAGGGGATAAGAGAAGGGGACATGGATGGGCGTAAGATGGCGTCTATGTGGCGTGGTTCGTCAGTGCCTCTCATGAGGGTGTCTCACAAATGTCATCTCATGTGGGTTGTGGAGGGGATGAAGGGGCGCGCCATGCTTGTCAATGACATCTATGCGTTGCGTGCTTATGGCGTGGGGTGGTTTGCCCAGTTGGCGTTATGGTTCAGGGCGTATGATAAGGCGGGTTCTTTTCTGTTGTTATGTGATTGTGGTGGCTATAACGGTTGGGTACACCATGCGTTGCGTTTAGGGGTGCGCGATTTTTTCATCGAGAGTCGGGCAGACTCCATGCGTTCGTTCATTGAGTCGTATGGCGGTGCGGTTTTTTCTGTGGAGGGGGTGGGGAGGAGGTATCATTTTCGAGATGGCTTTGATGACTCTGTGCGGGAGGATTTTGTGGCGTGGCTGAGGCGTGAGGGGTTGGCGGTTTCATGAGGGCATGTCGTGGGCGATTAGGGAAAGGCTCTTGTTGGCGCAAGATGTTTCTCTATGTCATTACGCCTTCCCATTGGTGTGATAAGGATTATTCCAGCCTGAGCGCTATGCTCACATCCAGAGGGGGGAGGAGCATTGCCTGTGTGCAATGGCGTTGTAAGAATGGTTATGATAGGGAGCGTGAGGATATAGAGCGTGTCAGGGCGTTATGTATGCGTCATGGCGTTGCCTTGGTGCTCAATGATGGGCGACATAGCGCCTATGGCGATGGCGTGCATTTAGGGCGTCATGATTATGGCCATGGCGGGTATCGTCATTTTTATCGCCATGTAAGGGGAGGGAGACGATATGGGCGGGGCATTCGTGACAGCCATCACAGGGCGATGCGTTTAGGGGTGAGCTGTTATGGGTCATATGGCAGGGCGTTGGCGGCGTCCATGCGGGGTGCTGAGAGTGTTGCCTTTGGCGCTTTTTTTGCGACAAGGAGCAAAGCCATGACGATGCGCGCTTCTCTCTCTGTTCTATATCGTTGGCGTAGGCGGACGCATCAGGTGGCGACCATTGCTATTGGTGGTATTGGCATACAGCATGTGCGGGTTTTACAGCAGGCGGGTGTCGATTACGTGGCCATGATTTCGGGTATTTGGGCGTATCCTCAGGGGGCTGTGGCCGCTGTAGAGAAATTTTCCCTTCTTACCCACTGATGCCTCACTGATGCCCCACTGATGTCTCACTGGGGGGGCTATGTGTTGTTGGTATGGGGTGTATCACACTATCACATGGCTCACAGCGGTGCGAGGGCGTGTTGAGATGTATGGAGGGTTGGGCGATGGCTTGTCAGCATAAGGAGGCGTTCGACTCCTAGCGCCATGCCACAGCATGGAGGGAGGGGGTGATGGTGCAGGGCTGTGATGAAATCTTGATGGATATGATGGTGGGGCGTTCCCATGGTGCGTAAGGCGTCGAGATTTTCATCGGCAGAGCGACACTCCACATAGCCATGGGCGAGCTCGATACCACAGACAAAGAGTTCGAACCGTTGGCAGAATCGCGGGTCATCATCGCACGGACGGGCGAGCATGCCGAGAGGGCGGGGGTAGCGTGTCAGCAAGATGGGTGTTGTGCTTTGATTGAGGTGGGGTTGGACGGTGGCGAGAAAGAGACGATGAAAGACATCGTCCCATGTATCATCGTGGGCGCAATGGATATTGAGTCGTAAGGCATGGTCTCTGATGGCGTTGAGGTCGCCATAGGGGGCTTGTGGCGTGAGGCATGTGGCGATATCGATATCGCTATGGCGGTGGAGACATTCTTGGATGGTCATGGCTTGTGCCTTTGTCTGTGCGCATGAGGTGCGGTTGGGATGGGAAAAACGTTGGTGGGGGGCGTAGTGGCGGGCGAGCTCCATGATATGGTGGCAATCGTTGATGAGGGTCGCACTGGATTGGCCTAGTCGGTACCATTCTAGGAGGGTAAATTCATGGCGATGGAGGGGTGAATGGTCGTCATTGCGGTAGACGTGAGCAATTTGAAAAATAGGATGGTCTATGTGCGGGAGCAGGTATTTCATGGCGAGTTCAGGAGAGGCGTGGAGGGTGCGCGTGTCGCTTGTGCCGTTTGGATGGCGTATGACAGTCGTCAAGGGCTTTATATGAGGCTCGAAGGGTGGATAATGTTGAAGATGTGGGGTATCTACGTGGTAGAAGCCTTGTTCCTCGAAATAAAGGCGTATGCCACGCAGAATATGATGGCGTAGGCGGATGGTATCTTTGAGAGTCTCCATAGTGTGAGCAGAATAGAGATGGCAGAGCATAAAAAGCAAGGGGAGGCATTGACGAGTCTCGATGCTCTGTATGATTCGGGTGTTTTGCGGCGGGACGAGGCGTGCCATAAGGATATGCATGCCCTCTCTCAACGTTATGCCTTAAGGCTGACGTCTGACGTGGCATCGAGAATCAAGGAGGGTGTCGCCGCCCTACGTCGCCAGTATGTTCCTGATATAGCGGAAAGACAAGAGCAAGAGGGAGAATCCTGTGACCCCATAGGGGATAAGGCACATAGCCCGGTCAAGGGTGTCATTCATCGTTATCCAGACAGAGTCCTCTTGATGCCCACGTCGGCATGTGCTGTTTATTGCCGTTTTTGTTTTAGGAAGGCGTGGGTTGGGGGAGGTGGCCAAGATGGTGGCATGACCATAGAGGACTTGCGTCGCGCCTACGCCTATATTGAGGGCGACAAGCGCATTTTCGAAGTCATTCTCAGTGGTGGCGACCCTCTTATGCTATCGGTGAGGCGTTTAGGCTCTCTTTTAAGGCGGGTGCACGCCATATCTCATGTGGGGATTATGCGTATTCATAGTCGTGTCTTATTGTCCGATATGGCGCGTCTATCGGATGACCATATGGCGCTTTTTGCGTCTCTGGACAAGCCTCTCTATATGGTTGTCCATTGCAATCATGCGCAAGAATTCACACAGACGCATCGAGCCGTATGCAAACGTCTCTTACGTGCTGGCGTTGTCCTCTTAGGGCAGAGTGTCTTATTGCGTGGTATCAATGACACGCCACAAGCCTTGACGGCATTATTTCGCGCCATGCTGTGTCATCACATCAAGCCCTATTACCTTCACCAATTGGATTATGCGCAGGGGACGGGACATTTCCGCGTGCCTCTCAAGAAGGGTCTTCGCCTTGTATCGTCATTGCGTGGCTGGATATCGGGTCTGTGTCAGCCCCATCACATGGTTGAGATTGCTGGTGGCTATGGCAAAGTGCCGCTCTGTGAGCCTTGTCATCGCTGTGCGGGGTTGCCTTCTGATGATGACATGGAGGATAATGTTGCGCCCTATCGCTTGCGTGATTATCGTGGGCAGTGGCATGATTATCGGGGGTAGCCTCGCTTCTCATGTCCTTCATGGCGTCATGGTGTCGGGGGGAGGAGGATAGTGAGCGAGGCGTTGCTGGATGGTGTCACGGAGTTCTTGGTGGGTGTCGTTGTTGGTGTCTAATTGTTGTAAGAGTTGGGTGAGAAAGGCGCGGGCCTCAGTCCATTGTTCTTTTGCTTGGGCATGGAGTGCGAGAAACCATAAGGCTTGGGCATGGGTAGGGTCGATGGCATGGATACGTTGCCACAAGGGCAGGGCATGATGTGGTTGGGCGTTCTGTTGGAGCAAGGCATAGCGGGACAAGAGGTCGATATTGTCTGGAAAGTATTCTATGCCTTGGGCGAGAATCGAACGGGCTTGCGCTGTTTCCTCTAGCGCCATCCATTCGCTGGCGACAACGATCCATGCTGTCGGGTCTTCTGTTTGTTCGGGCAGGCCTTGCGTGGCTTGACGCAAAAGTTCTCGAAACGCCTCGACGGTCATCGTGTCTTCTATGCGTTCGGTGGGCGCTGTCGTCTTTGTGTGTTCTTCGAGCATGTGCTGTGCATGGGGGGATGCAGGGAGGAAAGGGCGTCCTATGACGCTGTAGAGGAGCACACAGCACCCAAAGAGGGGGGTGAGGATAAACAATAAGAGCCGTTGTTCTTGGGGTGTTTGGCGATAGATGATAGCGGTGATATAGAGGGCGGCCATACCGCCCAGCATGACGAGAGGGAGAAGCGTTGTCATGGGACGGGGCGTTGGCGTCTCATATAGAGCACAACCCAGAGGACGGCGACGAGGAGAAGAGCAAAGGGGGAGAGCCACAGGAAATAGGTTGATGGTTGCCATGGCGGGGCGAGGAAAATAAAATGCCCGTAGCGTTGTTGTAGCCATATGACAATATCGTCAGGGCTATCGCCGTCTTTGAGGCGCGAGCGTATCACCATGCGGAGGTCTCTGGCGATGGGTGATTGTGACTCGTCTATATNNNCTCGTCTATATTTTCACTTTGGCAGACGAGACATCGAATCTGTGCGCTGAGGGCGCGTGCTTGTCGTTCTAGATGGGGGTCATCGAGCATTTCGTCAGGCAGAACGGCATGACTTATGTCAGAGAGGCATAGGAACGTCATCACGAAGGCGAGGAGTCGATACGTCATGGCGTGTCTCACGTGCATTGTCGGTGCGGGATTATCGGGGGGCTATCGCTGTTGCTGGGAGAGCAAAAGACGCAAGGAGAGGAAGCACATGATGTTCCATTGTCCTCTGGGTGATGGGTCCGCGCAGATGATAGCGTATGATTCCCTCACCATCAACGATGAAGGTTTCGGGCACGCCTCCCACACCCCATGTGATACTGAGCGTGCCATCATGGTCTGGCGCAATGGCTGTGTAGGGGTTGCCATAACGGCGAAGCCAAGAGAGGGCGTCTTCTTTTTTATCTTTATAGTTGATGGCGTAGATAGGCATATGGGGGAATTGTTGTGATAGGGCGGTAATAAGGGGATGTTCATAACGGCATGGGAGACACCACGAGGCGAAGACGTTGACGATATAGGGTTGTGTTTGTGTGTTTTGGGGAAATGGGTTTTCTGGTGTGAGGCTGGGCGTGCCATTGAGGGACGGGGCTTTTTGTTGCGTCTCCATGAGGGGGGATGGGATACGATGGGGGTCTGTCTTAAAGCCTTGATATAAGCCGACCATGAGGGCGCTCACGACAAGCAGGGGCAAGAGTCGGAGAGTCAGGGACATCATGGCACTTGGAGGAGACGGGGTGCTGTTGGTTGTTATGATGTTTTAGGGGGGTGCTGTGATATGGTGATACGTCCCATCATGGCGAGGAGGGACGCCCCTGCCATGAGGAGTGCTCCGAGCCATATCCACAAGACAAAGGGTTTGAACCATATATTGGTGATCCATATGTCGCCTTCTTCCCTCTCTTGAGCGGTATCTTGGGACGTCTCTGGTGGCGTATCGAAGGCGATATAGAGATCGCCTTGCCATGTCGTATGGATGGCGGCTTCGGTGGTTGTATCTTGTGAGGCGGGATAGAATCGTTTTTCAGGCGTCATGGTTATATCGTCGTAGCCTTCTCGGGAGACCCGCATGGAGGCTTGTTGGCTTATATAGTTATCTTTGTGGGTTTTGTGGACATCGAGGAGGGTCATCGTCCATGGGCCCATGGTGATTGTTTCATCGATACGTTGGAATTGGATTGATTCTTGTTGGAAGAGGGATGCCGAGACGGCGGCGGCGAGACAGCATGCGAAGCCACAATGGGCGATAGGCATGGCGTGCTGTTGTATGGGGGGCATGCGGTGTGTTTTGACAGCGCGCCATAGTTGGTATGCATATCGGGACAAGGTTGTTGTCATCATGACGATACATGCGAAGAGGACACAGAGGGGGAGGATAAGGCGTGGATCATTTTGTTGAATGGCGGCACTGATGGCGAGGACAAAGAGCGCTGTTACCATGAGACAAGGTTTAGCGATTGTTGTGATGTCTGTGTTATGCCATTGGAGGAACGGCATGTAGGCCATGAGGACAAGCATGGGGAGGATGATAAGACTTCCCACATGGTTGAAGAAGGGGGCGCCGACAGAGAGGCGTGTTTGGGTGAGGACATCGAGGATAAGGGGATACAATGTTCCTGTCAGGATGAAGAAGGCGAGGACGAGGGTGAGGACGTTATTTCCTATGAGGGCTGTTTCTCTCGATAGAGGATAGAGCGGTATGGGGCGTGGGGCGTGCAGGAATCGGTAAGCGAAGAGGCTAAAAGCGGTGAAGGCATAGATGCTGATAAGGGCGAGAATGAAGAGTCCTCTTTCGGGGTCATTGGCAAAACTATGGACGGAGACGAGAATGCCTGAGCGTACGAGGAATGTGCCGACCATGCTCATGGAGAAGGTGATAAGGGCGAGGAAGAGCGTCCATAGAGGGAAATGATGTCGTTTTTCGAAGACGAGGAGGGCATGGATGAGGGCTGTGGCTGTGACCCATGGTGTGAGGGAAAGATTTTCTACGGGATCCCAAAACCAGAATCCTCCCCATCCCAATTCGTAATAAGCCCAGAAGCTGCCTAAGGCAATCCCTAGGGTGAGGCTACACCATGCGATAAGGGCGGGTGTGCGTATGAGCTGAGCCCATAGGGCGTCTATGCGTCCGAGCCAGAGTGCTGCAACGGCATAGGAAAAGATAGCGGAGAAGCCGACATAGCCTAGGTAGAGCATAGGCGGATGGAAGGCGAGGGCAATATCTTGGAGAAGAGGGTTCAATTCTTGTCCGTCCAGAGGCGGTGGGTCAAGACGCTGAAAAGGATTCGACGTCAATAAGACGAAGGCGATGAAGCCTAGCAGGAGAAGGGCTTGGGCGATGAGGGCGCGATGGAGCAGAGAATAGAGAGGGTAGGAGTCGTGGCGGGTGAGGAATGTGGCGGGGATGTGATACCCCATGCCTGTGGCAAAGAGAGACAGCATGAGAACCCATAGGAGCATGGAGCCTTCGTGATTGCCCCATGTCGCTGTGATTTTATAAAAGAGGGGCGTTGTGCTGTGGGCATGTTGGACAACGAGGGCGTGGGAGAGGTCTAATTGGACAAAACTGATGATGAGCATCAGAAAGGAGAAAAGAATGGCACAGAACGTGAGCAATGAGAGGCGGCGGGTCACAAGAAATGTTGCGCGTTCCTCGAGGGATGTCATGAGGGGGTAGATAATTTGCATGATGCTTGCCATGAGGGCAAGGATGAGAGCAAAATGTCCGAGTTCAGCGATCATGGGGGGTCTTAGTATGGCGATGGCATAGAGGGGGAATGTGTGAGAGCGGGTTCTGTTGCGTTAATGGCGGGGGGCATGTAGTTTTCATCATGCTTGGCGAGGATACTCTGTGCGTGAAAGACACCATCATGGCGAAATGTGCCTTCGACGATAGCGCCACTTTCTTCTCGAAAGAGAGATGGCGGGACACCTTGATAGGTGACGGGGATGGTAGCGGTATAATCTGTGATACGGAAGGAGAGCTGGTTGTCATGGCGCTGTAAGGAGTCTTTTTCTATGACGCCGCCGATGCGTATGGTGTCTGAGGGTGGTGCTTGTGTATCGATATGGGAGGGGATGTGATAATAGACAATATCATCTTGCAGGAGCGTCAAGGCGATAGCGACAGCGCCTCCCATGGTGAGCATAGAGAGGACGAGCATCGATGAGCGTAGTTGGCGTGGTGTCATGCCCTTATTTTTTTGCGTGTTGAGAGTTTTTGTATCTCTGCGTCTGTGTGGCGTATTTGTCTGTGGGTGATGATGACGAAGCTCACGAGGCACAGGACGGCGCATCCCCATGCGGGCCAGATAAAGGGCGCATATCCTTCCATAGAAAAAAAATTGCTAACGTTGTGCCACATAAAGAGAGAGGAGAGAGGAGTCTATGACGCTTCCCATTCAGGGGTCATGTCAGGGACGTTGGAAGATGGTTTGGCGTTGTAGATTATGGAGGATACGTTGTTTCATGACGAGTCGCATGCGCAAGATAATCATGATGACGGCGTATGCTGTGAGGGCGATGGTCATGAAGGCGAGGGGGACAAGCATGGCGTGATTGATTGTCGAGGATGCTTGAAAGAAGGAGATACTAGCGGGTTGATGGAGGGTATTCCACCAGTCCACCGACCATTTGATGATGGGGATGGTGAGCGTGCCTGTGAGGGCGAGGATACAGCTATTGATTTGTCCTTGTTGGCTATGGAGGAAGGCGTGGCTGATGGCGATATGGGCGAGGTAGAAGAAGAACAGGACGAGCATTGATGTCAATCGTGCGTCCCATACCCAATAGACGCCCCATGTGGGTTTTCCCCAGAGGGCGCCGCTCACGAGGGCGATAAGGGCGAACATGGCGCCTACAGGCGATGTGGCGGTGGCGAAATGGGTTGCCATAGGCAGGCGCGTGATAAGGAAAAAGCCACTGGCAACGGCCATAGAGGTATAGAGGGCGAGGGACAGCCATGCCGATGGCACATGGATATACATGATACGCACCGTTTGTCCCTGGAGGTAATCCTCTGGCGACAGGATGAACGCATAGACGAGGCCAAAGGGCAATGTCAGCGATAGGGTGATAAGGGCGAGGGACATCACCCATCGGCTGGTGTGATGGAAGCCTTTATGCGTGAAAAGATGGCGTATGGCAGGTATCATCATGTCTTGATGGGATTATGGCGTGCGGGCGAAGTGCCTATCATATCGTCATGGCATCATGGTCCACCCCGCCCATTATATGTCTTTGAGGCATATTGTGTCGAGACGTTATTGGTGTGTCAAGATTGGTGTGTCAGGGCGCCGTGGAGGGATGCCGTGATAGCCCAGAGGAGAGGAATGGCGCTTGCTAAGAATATGGCGAGGAGCGCCCAGAGTGGCGTCCACAAGGACGCCATATCGTGGGAAGTGCCGTCTGAGAGGTAAGGCGTCAGCGCGCCAGCGCCAAGAATCATGATGGGGAGGGAGAGGGGGAAGGCGATAAAGGCGGGGAGAGCCTTACCGATATGGGTGCTTCCTAATGTCAGGCTCGAGGCGAGACAGCTGACGAGGGACATGAGCATGCTTCCTATGACCATGCCAGCGAGGGGAATGACCATGATGCGTGGTGGCAGGGCATGCCAATGATAGAGGAGGTAGCCACACGCCACAGATGCTATGAGCATGGGGACATGGACGGAACACCATGCGGCGAGGCACTTGGCGAGGGCGATGAGTTCTATCGGGGCATATGTCAGCGTCCACAGGGCGAGGCTTCCATCTTTATAGTCATCATGGAAGAGACGTTCGAGGGGCAGTTGGGACGCAAAGAACATGCCAACCCATATGACGGCGGGACTCACATCGATGGGATTGATGGTTGTCATATCGAGGGAGAGGGGAAAAAACACCATGATGGTCATGAAAAAGAGCAAGCTGACGATGCTCTGTCCCGTATTGAGGAGACAGCGCTTTAAGTCGCGTAGGAACAGGGAGGAGAATGCTTGAAACATGTTATGGCAGTGTCATCATGTGATGATGATGGAGGGGGAAATGGTCGATAGGGTGATGGCGTGTATAGACGATGATTGTTCCTTGTTGTTGGGCGTGGGTGATGGCGTTGAGGAGGGTTTGTTGTCCTTTGTCGTCAAGGTGTGCGCAAGGCTCATCCAAGAGCCATAGGGGTGTATCGCCTAAGAGGAGGCGTGCGAGGCTTGCGCGTTTTTGCTGTCCAGCCGAGAGCAAGATAGTCGGGGCATGGCATAGGGCGTCCAGTTGGAACAGCACGAGGGCATGGTGGATTTTTTCTTGTGGGTGAGCGATATGGCGCGCGTGCGCCCAGAAGGCGAGATTATCGAACAAGGTGAGGCTATCGCTCATGCCTGACCTATGTCCTACATAGCTCACATGGTGGGGGGGTGGTTTGTGGGTGGTATGGGACATAGCGTCATCTTGCCATGTGAGTGTTCCCGTGTCTGGCGTATGGAGTCCGGCGAGAACATTGAGGAGGCTTGTTTTACCACTTCCGTTGCGTCCTTCGATACAGAGACATTCACCTTGTTGGAGCGAGAATGTCACATTATGCCAGAGTGTGCGCATGCCGCGTATGCGACAGAGTTTTTTCCCGCCATAGCGTAGAAAGGGGAAGCTTGCTTTTTGTTGCATGGGTGCTATGTATAGGGGGGGTGGTGAGATGATAAGAGCAGGAGGCGAGATGCGGCGTTGGTGGCAGAGGCTACAAGAGAGCCTATGGGCGCGCAGGGGATATTATGTTGGTTGTGACGATTTTGGCAACCGCTATTATCGCGTCAGTCTGGATGTGGGTCAGGGGGGTAAAGGCTCACGGGTCGTCCTTTATCCGTTGAAGACCATGTGGAGGCGAGTGCCGTTCCTGTGGATTGGCATGGATGGTTGCACCACATGCATGATGTCGTGCCTGAGGCGCGTGACAAGAAACCGCATTTTATGAAGAAGCACAAGCCTAATATGACGGGCACTGATGATGCGTGGTTGCCACGGGGTTCGGCGTTATATACGGGGACAGCAGTGCGGGCTATGGGGCATTATCGTTCTTGGTCGCCTTCACCTTGATTTTTCATGACAATCATGATAGACTTTCGTGCGTAGACGTGCCACAATAAAGGGGGGCGGTGATGGCGATGGGAGATGATGATGAGCGACTATGTGAGGAACATTCTTTTTGGTGTGATATTGCTTGCTGTGACAGGGGCGTTTGTGCGTTTGAGTTCTGACCACAGCATTGAGGGTGATTTTACGGGGTATACGCTCAAGGCGTCTTTTCAGGACACATCGGGTTTGAATGTGGGTGCGCATGTGTATATGGCGGGCATTCTTATTGGCAGAGTCACAGAGAAATCGATTATGGAGGGTGCGTCGCGCACGACCATATCGCTCTATATTGTTGATGCGAGCATTGTCATTCCCACTGATAGTTCTATCTCGATACAGACGGATGGTTTATTTGGTTCGAAGTTTCTTTCTGTTGAGCCGGGGGCGGATTCTGTTGCTCTTGTTGAGGGTGATGCGTTCACGTATACGGAGAGTTCCTTAGATCTCAGCACATTGTTGGACCAGATTATTCAGCAGGGGGAGAAACGTATAGAGGAACAGCAGGGTGAGGAGGTTGTAGAGGGGATTCCGCTGAGTGCCCCTGTGCCGACGGGGGTATCGCCCGACGTCGAGCCATCAGGGGGCCCATTGGGGGGTGTCGACACGCCGACAAATGCCGTGCAATAGGACAGCATGTAACAAGAAGAGGTGACCAGTCATGGACGGAAGGAATATCTTAGAACATATTATGGGGTTATTTGTCGTGCTTTCGGCGCTTGCTTTTGGCATTTATGCGTTCAGCATTGTTCATATTGGCTCTGAGGGTGGTGCGGAGTATGAGGCGCGTTTTGGCCGCGTTGGTGGCTTGCGCGAGGGCGGTGATGTTCGTATGCGTGGTGTCAAGGTAGGGGCTGTGCGGAGTGTGTCTTTGGATAGGGATACGTACGAGGCTGTGGTGCGTTTTAGCGTTCGTCGGGATTTGACGTTGCCTAAGGATAGTCAAATTTACGTTGCCAGCGAGGGGTTGTCTGGCTCTAAGTTCCTGACGATCGTGCGTGGGAACGAGGATGGCGTTTTGCGTTCGGGGGAGTTGGTGCGCCGCACCCATGATTTTGAGTCCATAGAGGATAAAGTCAGCAAGATTATCTTTTTAGCGGCGGGGAGCGATGAATAGACAGGACGAGCGTATGGTGTGGGATACGACGCGAGGGGTGGTAGGACGGGACGTTGTGCGATGGCGGACACCAGAGGGGGATGTCTTGGCGTGTGATGAAAAGCGCGCTGTTTTAAACCAAAATATCGATGATGTGCGGCGCGCCCTTCAGGATGCTATGGATGAGGCTGTCATGATGGGATGTGACGGACAGCAATTTCGCACTGTCGCTCGAGGCATCGTGGAGTCCCTAACATCACCCTATGACATGCCGAGCAAAAGGGGGCGAGGAAGGAAACAGGCGCTATAGTGGCGATGATACGTGTGTTGTGTGCCGTCTGTGCCTGTGCCGTTGTGTTTTGTGGCGATGCGGATGCTTATGGCGAGGACATCAAGGGTGCGTGGGTGCGTTTGCGTCTTTTAGACAAGGTGGCGGCGCGCGTGCATATGTTTGACCTTTCTATGCAAGAGGAAGCCTCTTTTGGGGCATTGCGTATTCGTCCCAGGGTCTGTTACAAGAAGCCTCCTGAGGAAGTTCCCGATGTGGGTGTATGGTTGGAAATCTTGGATGTGAAGGAGTCGCCGCCGCTTATTTTTCGCGGTTGGATGTTTGCCAGTTCTCGTTCTTTATCGGGGATAGACCATGCTGTTTATGATGTCTGGGTTGTGGATTGCTTCGAGAAGAAACCATGACGTTCGTCTGTGCTTTAGGTGAGGAAGGCGCATGGGTGGGCGACGGCTTCTTGGAGCATGGAGCGATAGGCGGTGCGTTCCACTTCATAGGCGCCAAATTGGCGTAGGTGGTCGGTGATAAATTGGGTATCGAGGAGTTGAAAGCCCTGTGAGACCAGTTTTTCCATGAGGGCAATGAGGGCGATTTTACTGGCGTCTCTTTTCCGCGAGAACATGCTTTCACCAAAGAAGGCGGCGCCGAGGGTAATGCCATAGAGTCCGCCGACGAGGGTATCGTCCATAAAGATTTCGACGCTGTGTGCTCTTCCTAATGTGTGGAGATGTTCGTGCAGGCGCATGATATGGGGGTTGAGCCATGTGTCGGTGCGTGTTGTTGTGGGGGTTGCGCATTCTTGGAGGACGCGTTGAAAGCATGTGTTATAGGCGACGACGTGGGGTGTATTGCGTATGGTGCGTCTCATGCGTTTAGGGACGTGGAAGGATTGAGGGGTGATGATACCGCGGGTTGGCGGGTCGAGCCAGAAAATGATGGGGTCATGGCGGGATTGAGCCATGGGGAAGAGCCCGCGCGCATAGGCGCGCATGCTGAGGGATGGTGTGAGAAAATGGTTTTCTCTTGTATTATGTGTGCTGTCGTGCTTCATCGCTGACGTTCGAGGGATATGATGCGGGTGATATTGTCCCCATAGCGGTGTGGTATCATCTCTTATGGGTGCGTCATGCTCTTTTCTTTGTCATGCCCTTTTCGTTTACGTGTCCCGCATGCTGTCCTTGTGCGTTTTTTGTCATTGTGGGTTGGCTTTTGTCGCGCAAAACAGGGGGGACGGGTTGTGGCGAGCGGGATACGGGTGATGACGCACTAGAGAGATAATGGGGCGTTTGGAGTTTATGTTCAAGCCAATCGGTATGGTATGTCCCGTTGAGGAAGTCTCTTTCGGTGGTAAGTTTTTGGTGAAGGGGGATGGTTGATTTAATGCCATGGATGACGAATTCTTCGAGGGCTCTTCGCAAACGCATGAGGCATTCGTTGCGTGTTTTCCCATGGACGATAAGTTTAGCGATAAGGCTATCATACCATGGCGGCATGGTGTAGCCAGCATAGAGGGCGGAGTCGACGCGCACATCTAAGCCGCCGGGGGCGTGATAATCTTGAATGGTGCCGGGGAAAGGCGTCATGGTTTCGGGGTCTTCAGCATTGATACGGCATTCGATGGCGTGTCCTTGGAAGGTAATATCTTCTTGTTTTTTTGCGAAGGGTTTGCCAGCGGCGATAAGGATTTGTTCGCGAACGAGGTCGATGCCTGTAATCATTTCGGTGATGGTATGTTCCACCTGTAGGCGCGTGTTCATTTCTATGAAGTAGAATGTGTCGTTGCTATAGAGGAATTCGACGGTACCGAGGCTCACATAGCCAATTTTTTCTGCCAGTTGGGTGGCAGCAGCGCATATATGCTGGCGTGTTGTGCTATTGAGGGCTTGAGAGGGCGCTTCTTCGATAATTTTTTGGTGCTGTCGTTGTATGGAGCAGTCTCTTTCTCCCAAATGGACGACGTGGCCTAATGTATCGCACAAGATTTGGACTTCGATATGGCGCGTTGGTTTGAGGTATTTTTCTATGTAGAGGTCTGGATTTTTAAAGAATTTTTCCGCTTCGCGACGGGCGAGGGGTAAGAGTTCTGTGAGGTCTTTGGCGTTGTGGGCGATTTTCATGCCTTTTCCGCCGCCACCACCGCTTGCTTTAATGATAACGGGGTATCCTATGTTTTGTGCCAATTGTTGGCATTGGCTTGGGTCTGTGGGGAGAATGCCTGTGCCGGGTATCACGGCGAGTCCCGCATCGATGGCTGCTTGTCGCGCCTGTGCTTTATCGCCCATGAGTTGGATATGGTCTGGTTGTGGTCCTATGAAGACGAGTCCGTGCTCTTGCACCATGTGCGCGAAGTCAGCATTTTCGGCGAGGAAGCCGATGCCTGGGTGGATAGCATCGGCGTGGGTGACGATGGCGGCGCTAATAATGGCGGGGATATTGAGGTAGCTTTTGTGCGCTGGCGCCGGGCCTATACAGACACTTTCATCAGCAAGGCGCACATGCATAGCATTGGCGTCAGCTTCGGAGTGGACGGCGACGGTATGGATTCCCATTTCACGGCATGCCCTGTGGATACGTAAGGCCGTTTCTCCTCTGTTAGCGATAAGAATTTTTTCGAACATAAGACGTTAGCGTGGGTCAATGAGGACAAGTTTTTCGCCATATTCTACGGGGGATGCGTCTGTGACGAGGATTTTCTCGATGACACCAGCGCATGGCGCTTTGACGGGGTTCATCGTTTTCATGGCTTCGATGATAAAGAGGGTATCGCCTTCTTTGACGTTCCCTCCTTGTTGGATGAAGGGGGGCGCGTTGGGTTCTGGTGCGCGATAGACGGTGCCGACAAGGGGTGATGTGACGACAGAGAGGTGAGTCTCTTCCTCTGTGGCGCTGTTATCATCTTGGGTGTGTGGTGCGGGCGCGCTGACGGGGTGGCTTGTTGGCGCGACTGTTGAGGTGATAGGGATAGCGGGTGGCAGGGCGACTCGTATGCGCCATGTCTCCGTTTCATACTCGATCTCGCCTAATTGCGTTTCTTGGAGCAATTGGGCGAGGGTGCGTATATGGTGCGCATAGTCTGGAGTCTTGGTGTCTTTAGGCATCGTGTTTTTATGTGTGGGCGTCTTGTTGGGCGAGCTTATGGGTGATGGCGTCCATAGCGAGGATATAGCCATACGTGCCAGCGCCACAAATAACCGCATGGGCTTGACGACTGATGTATGAATGCTGTCGAAACGGCTCTCTTTTGTAGATGTTCGATATATGCACTTCAACGATGACACCTGTATAGCTGATAAGGGCGTCATGGATGGCGATGGAGCTATGGCTCAGGGCGGCGGCGTTAAGAATGATGGCGTCATGGGTGCTGTCCTCTATATGGTCGATGAGCTGTCCCTCATGGTTTGAGTGCATGCAGTCCACCTGTATTCCTTTGCTTTTTCCGTAGTCTGTCCATGTCTTTTCCAGTTGGGCGAGGGTGTCATGTCCATAGAGATGGGGTTCTCTTGTGCCGAGCATCGTCATATTAGGGCCATTGAGGATAAGGATAGAGGGCATGAGGCGTGATTCGTGGCGGGCGTGATGGGGTTGGGCGCGTCTAGGGATGGGGTGCTATGGCGATACTCTTCATGCCATTGTAAAGGCAATCGCCATAAAAGAGAAATGTTCTTTTTTTTGCGTTTTCGTGTATATATGGTGATATTTTTTCACCTCGATGGAGCAGGGGACATGACGCAAGGAAGGGCGCAAAGAGGCGAGCGTGGGCTATCCATGACGATGAAACTGCGGGATTTTTTTGCGTCCCATGCGGTGTCGACACCATGCCTTGTCATTGACTTAGACATTGTGGAGTCGAATTACCGCATGTTATGCCAGTCTTTTGCTGGCTGTTCCATTTATTATGCGGTGAAGGCGAATCCGGCGCCTGAGATTATCGGGCGTTTGCGCGCTCTGGGGTCGTGCTTTGATGCGGCGTCTTTACCTGAGATAGAGCTCTGTTTGCGTTTAGGCGTCTGTCCGTCTAAAATCTCTTGGGGCAATACGATCAAGCGCGAGTCTGACATTGCGCGCGCCTATGAGCGTGGCATTCGTCTTTTTGCCTTTGATTGTGAGGAGGAGCTGGCGAAGCTCAGTCGCGTCGCCTCAGGGGCGCGTGTCTATTGTCGGGTGCATATGGGAACGGGAGAGTCCGCATGTCCTGTGAGCGCGAAATTCGGTTGTTTAGAGGAGAGGGCGGAATATCTGTTGCACATGGCGCATGAGAGGGGGTTAGAGCCGTATGGCGTGTCTTTTCATTTAGGGTCGCAACAGACGAGCATGGAGCATTGGGACGATGCCATAGGGTGCTGTGCCTCTCTTTTTAGGCGCTTGGAGTCGAAGGGCATAGGGTTGCGTTTGTTGAATTTAGGGGGTGGTTTTCCTGTGCGCTATGGCTGTGCTGTGCCCAGTTATAGCGCCTATGGCGGGCATGTGCGTGCGTGCGTGGCGCATCACTTTGGCAATCGTCTTCCCACCATGTGTATCGAACCGGGGCGCGCGATGGTGGCGACATCGGGTGTCATCAAGACAGAAGTGTTATTGGTGGCGTTGCGCGACGATATAGGGAATGGTGCGCCATGGGTCTATGTGGATAGCGGACGTTCGGGAGGCTTGGTCGAAACCGTCAGCAAGGACATTATCTATCCGCTGTTATCAGCAACGGAAGAGGCGTCTGAGACGTCTGAGACGATGGAGGCCATCCTTGCAGGCCCCACATGCGATTGGTCGGATATACTGAACGAGGGGATTGTGCGCGCTGTGCCAAAACATCTACGAAGTGGCGACCACCTCTTTTTTGGCAATACAGGCGCTTATACATCCACATGCTGTTCCGTAGGCTTTAATGGCTTCCCGCCTTTGACATCATACTATATTTAGCGTTAAGCTCTGTGGGTAAGGGCGCTCTTGTCTTAGAGAATAGAAGGATAGGCCATGATGGGACCAAAGGAAAAACGCTTTATGAACGCCTTCGAATCCCTCTTTATTGGGGCAAAAGTCGAAGGAACATCAGGCTTCGTCAACCTCATGGCGAAAAAACGCGCTTATTTTTGCGACCTTCGTGGCAGCTTGCTCGACGACATCGACAAGCATATCGACCATGTCGACAGCGCGCCATTCCGCGAAGAACTCTTTGACAAACTCTATACCTTCTTTCATCGCTATTTTTGCGAGAGTGGCTCTCTCTATTTTCGCCATCTTCCCGCTCACGAGAGGATTTACGAACGCGTCTACCAAAATGGCAAAGACATCACGTTGGCATGGAAAACACGAGAGCTCTACTACGTGAAATCTGACATCCTTTATACCTCCATGTCTATTGAACTGGGTGATGGACGCCTCTTTTATATCGATGCCTCCGCCATCCAACATAAGCAGAATAATACAAAACGAGCGGAATTCGTATGTGTCTTTGAGGCATGCGAGGACATCCAAGACGAGCAAGGCAGGCAACAACAACGCATACGCCTCAAGGCGCTCACAAAGACAAGAAAAGATACCCATATCAAGGACATCGTCAAAGAAGCAAAACAGGCTGGCGCCTATGGAGTCACCGAAGAGCATGTAGAACAAGCCATCGCCCTCTTTAGACGGCAGGCAGAAGTCGATTACTTCATTCACAAGGACGCACGCGCCTTCCTCAGAGAACAATATGACTTATGGATGTATCGCTATATCTTTCAGGGTGTGACGCGCTTTGACGAACAACGCCTACGCCAACTCCAAGCCCTCAAGGAGAGCGCCTATGCCATCATCGACTTTATCGCGCAGTTCGAGGACGAGGTGCGTCACATATGGGAAAAGCCTAAATTCGTGCGTGATGTCCACTATGTGGTGACGTTGGATAAACTCCCCGACAGCATGCTTGACACCCTTGCCCGCCATGATGGCATGGCGGCGCAACGGGACGAATGGCGCGCCCTCACGCTCATTGACGATGATTGGCAGAGTGAGGACCTTGCCTCTCGCGTCCGCCCCCACCTTCCCATTGACACGAAGCACTTTAAGGATAAGGAGTTGGATATTCTAGACGCCTTAGGCGACCTCGACAAAGCCTTGAATGGCGAATTGGTGCATAGCGAAAACTGGCAGGCGCTCAACAGCTTACGCCGACGCTATGCCAACAAGGTACAATGTATCTATATTGACCCGCCTTTTAACTTAGACACATCCACCCAATTTCTTTATCGCTCCAACTACAAGGACGCCAATTGGGCGACCATCCTCGATAATCGTCTGGCGCTCGCCAAAGCATGGCTCAGCGACAAAGGGAGTATCTTTGTTCGTTGCGACTATAACGGCAATTGGATTGTGCGGTGTATCATGGACAACATTTTCACTGCGGAAAATTTTAACAATGAAATTATCGTCAGTAAATCGGCAAAGCTGACTGAAAAGATAAAAAAGTATCATCACGATTACGACTCATTAATGTTCTACAGAAACTCAAAAGAGTATGCTTTTAAGGCGGCTGAGAAAAAAAGGGGGGATGTTGCTTGGAGAGCAATGCACCTGCCTGGGGTAAGATGGTCTCCCATCAATGACTATGCCCAGCTGTTCTCGAAGGACAATATCGCAGAAAAGGGTGGAAAATTAGTGACAAGAGCGAGAATAATTTTAGGCGAAGAACGCTTGCCTCCAGAAGGACGTCACTGGGCATTATCTCAGGAATCGATTTTCGATTATGAGAAAAAAGGGTGGATAAGGCTAGACAAGAAATCAGGGAATCCTCTTGCGAAGGAAAGCGAATTCCAAAAATACACAGATAACTGGACTGACAAGCTGGGATATTCGTCACATTGGGGGTTTCCAACAGAAAATAGTGAAATAGTTATTGAAAGGTCAATTGAGACGTCTTCTCTTAAAAAGAAAGAATTAATTCTCGATTTTTTTCTTGGTTCAGGGACGACGACGGCGGTGGCGCACAAATTAGGCCGGCGGTGGCTAGGCGTAGAGATGGGGGCGCATTTTTATGACGTCATCCTTCCTCGTATGAAAAAGGTGCTATGCTATGACACCTCTGGCATATCAAAGGACATCAAGGACTATCAAGGCGGCGGCGCGTTCAAATACTATCGTCTAGAGCAATATGAGGACGCCTTACAAAAAATCGCTTACTGCTACCGCGACAGCAAGCAACTCTCTCTTGATGAGACCTTGCCGCCTTTCCAGCAGTATGTCTTTTGCGCGGACGACAAATTCACGCGCTCTATCGAGGCGCAAGGCGACACAATCACCATCAATCTCCATGACCTCTATCCCGACATAGACATTGGCGAGTCCCTTGCGAACATTCTAGGCAAGACCATTCGTCGCCGCACCAAAGAGCATGTGACCTTTACCGATGGAAGCACGCGGCCCATTAATCCCGCCAGCATGACAGAGGCAGAGAAGCGCGACTTCATCACCGCTATCAAGCCATATCTATGGTGGGGACAGGATTTTTAGGGTGTGATGTCATGGATACCCTTGAGGACATCATCAAGAAAGAAAGGCTCTATGAAGCGTTGCCAGAGGCGTGGCATCTTCCCTCTCTCCCTTATTTTGCTGGCGCAAGGATTGTGGACAAGAAAAAACATCAGCTCAAGAAGCTCTATGACTATCAAATCCAAGCCTTGAGGAATGCGGCATGCGCCTTGTTTTTGTATTATGATGGGGGAGGGGGGAAGGACACAGAGCCCTCTCTTCTTAAGCAGGCGTTTGCCAGATACTATCCTCCCTCAGCCTTAAGTGATGTGGCTGTTGTGAAGAGCAAAATCGAGGGTGACCCTTTTTCGATTCTATCGCCTTTCTTCGCGCCCCATGACGAAGAGTCCATAGACTATACCCAGCTCATCAACCGCATGTGTTTTTGGATGGCGACAGGCAGTGGCAAGACCCTCATCATCGTCAAATTGATAGAGTATCTTTTTTCTTTAAGGCGTCATGGCCTTATTCCTCCCCATCCCATTTTAATTTTAGCGCACAAAGACTATCTCCTTGCTCAAATTCGTGCGACCATCCATGAATTCAATATAACGGGTGTTGATAACCCCATCGACCTTGTGCATTTGCGCGCCTTTGGCGAGGCCAATCTTTTAGGCAACAATGTCTATTATCATCTTAGCGACAATATCGCGGACGAGCAGACGAATGCGCGCACGGATTATCGCGCGTATGCCCATGATGGCAAATGGTTCGTCATTCTCGATGAGGCGCATAGGGGTGCAAAAGACGATTCCAAGAGGCAGGCGTACTATCATGTCATGGCGCGTCAAGGCTTCTTGTTTAATTTTTCCGCATCCTTTACCGAGCGTGCGGATATTCTCACCAGTGTCAAAAAATATAACCTTGAGGACTTCACAAAAAAGGGGCATGGCAAGCATGTCTATCTCAACGAGCAAGAATATAGGGCTTTCAGCAATGCCAAGGATGAAATTAATACGAACGAGAGGAAAGCCATTGTCTTAAAGTCATTGATAACATTGACGGCTATCACACAACAGGTAGAGGGTGCGCGTCGGACGACAGGGTTGGCAGACCTCTATCATGTTCCTCTTATGATGACCCTTGTCCATTCTGTGAATACCGACAGGGAAGGCAACAAGAACGATTTATGGGTGTTCTTTCAGACTCTCAGGGAGATTATCGCTGGCGAGACTGACGAGAGGCTTTTTCACAGGGCGCGCGAGAGCCTGAAACGAGATTGGCGTGGCGGGACATTCCTCTTTTCCTGTCATGATACGCCATTATCACATATAAGGGAGGCCTCTTCCATCCTTGATAGGGTAACGATGGAGGAGGTGCGCCGCTCTGTGTTTCTCAGTCCCGACAAAGGCACTCTACAATATATTGTGGGAGAGTCGTCAAAGGAGATAGCCTTTCAAGTCAAGAACAGCGAAAAGCCGTTTGCTCTTATCCGTATTGGCGATACGGGTAAATGGAAACAGGCGTTACCGCTTTTATATGGCTATGAGAAGACGCAAAGAGTCAATGAACAGGCCTTTTTCGAGCAACTCAATCACAAGGACAGCAGTATCACGCTTCTTATGGGGTCGCGTTCTTTTGTTGAGAGTTGGGATTCCAATCGTCCCAATGTCATTAACTATATCAACATTGGCGGTGTTGATGCGAAAAAATTCGTTGTTCAATCGGTGGGGCGGGGTGTCAGGATAGAGCCTGTGTCGGGCTATCGTCTGCGCTATGCGTTTCTTAACCGCCAAGAGAGGGAGACCATAGGGGCGGGCGAGGCGTCGCCAGCGCCTCTTGCCGAGACCGTCTTTTTATTCGCGACCAATAGGCGCGCCATGGGGATGGTGTTGAAAGGCTTGGCATCGACGAAAGAGGGCAGCGTTGAGCGTCTTCAGGGTATCATCAGAGCGCCTGTTCCTACCATTCCTCCCGACAACATTCCCATGCCTCTTCTTATCCCGACCTATAAGAAGGAGAAGAGGGGTGAGAAGAGGCGTGATAGGCAATTTACGTTGGCGGATGAGACATTCGAGCGTTTCAAGGCGTATTTAGCGCAGACATCGGATTCCGTCTTGATTGTGAGGGATGGTTTGTCTCTTGGACAAGTAGGGGCGTTGCGTCAATTCATCGAGTCATGTGATTATCGGCGTGACGCTAACAAGACCTATGATAGATTATCTTTCTTACAAAAACGTGTGATAGAATATCTTAAGGGCAAGGCCGAGATTGTGGAGGGCATGCGTCCTTTGGTGGAAAACGGGGATGATAAGGATGACATCGTTCATTTTCGCCATATATGCGTGCGTTACGAATATCGTAACGGGACACTATATCCTGATAAGGCGCAGTTGGAGTCCACCATCGCCAATGTGAAGCAGGGTAAGGAGCAAGACAGAAAAAAATTGGCGCGTCTTTATGCTGAAGACAAGATAACAGAGCGCGAATTTGATAAACGGGTAGAGGGAAGACAGGAGGGCGTGTACGGGGATCTCACCATTAAGAACATTATGGGGCATTATTATGTTCCTGTCATATTAGGGAACGAGAAGGTGGACTATATCCAGCATATCATCAAGGCAGAGAGTGAGAGGCGTTTTATCGGTTGCCTTGAGGCCTATGTAGGGAAGGATGAAGAGCGGGGATGGGACGCATGGATGTTTAGCAGGATTGATGGCGGGCCGAATTTAGACAAGGTATCTATTCCCTATCATGATGGGCGTCATAATATGGGGCGTAAATTCTACCCTGACTTTATTTTTTGGCTTTGTAAAGGTGACAACTATAAGATCGTCTTTGTTGACCCAAAAGGCACGACACATGCCGACTCTTATGTCAAAATAGACGGCTACAGGGTGCTCTTCGAGCGCGATGGCAAGGTGCGGACCTTTCACCATGATGGCAAGAACGTTCAGTTGTTCCTTTACATGTTCACGGACGACCTAGCGAACGTGAGGGGCGAGCGCTATAAGGACTATTGGATAGATGACCCAGAGCCTATATTCCGTGCGATGAGCGGGTTATCGTGAGGAACGCGCATGTCACTTCTCTTCGAAAAGCAAGGCTACCAAGATGATTGTGTTGACTCCATCATAGAGGCTTTAGGCACAAGCGAGAATCTCACGACATTCTCTCCCCTCAGGCAATCGCTCCAGAAGATTCAGGCAAAGAACAACATACCCCTAGGGATTAGGACAACCAGCGATGACAGGCGTCTTGATATTGTGATGGAGACGGGAACAGGCAAGACCTTCACCTATCTCAAAGCCATGTTCGAATTAAACGCCCATTATCACGTCAATCACTTCCTTATTTTCGTGCCGCGTTTAGCCATACGCGAAGGCATCTTACAGAACATTGCCTTAACCTCTTCTTATTTCGCCCAGATGTATGGTGGCAGGCGTATCACGTCCCATTGTTATAGTGGCGCAGGCGATGTGGGTGAGGCAGCGCGCTTTCTCTACGGGAGAGGCAAAGATTTATCTGTTCTTATCCTCACCAGCCAATCCATCGCCGCAAAAAATAAGGCTACGCGGGTTTTACACCGCGTGCAAGAACATGAGAGGTATGGCAGGAAAAGTCTACTTGAGAACATTGCTCAGCGCAACCCCGTCATTATCATCGATGAACCCCATCTATTGAAGGGTGATGTCTTCAAGGAGACCTATGATAAACATTTCTCACGCGCTCTCTGTCTACGCTTTGGCGCAACCTTTCCCAATACATCGACCTCTCAAGACTCCCGCCATGCCTTATCCAATGTTGTCTATTGCTTGGATAGTCTATCAGCCTTTCGCCAATATCTGGTGAAGCAAATCCATGTCAGCAATGTAGCAGGGACAGGCCATGCCATATCCTTTATGGAGAAAGGCGCAAACAAAAACGAGGTGAAGATCGCCTATGAAAGGGAAGGTAACGCCCACAGGGCGACGCTCTCCTATGGCGAGGATATTGGCGTCAAGACGGGGGATAAGAACTATGACGGCGTCTGGATTGTCAGGGTTGCAAAGGACAAAGTGCATTTTTCCGATGGACGCGACCCCATCCCTCTACGTAGCCACTATGAACTCTCTGATGAAGAAATTCGGGTGATGGTGCGCGACGCCATAGAACGCCACTTTGAGAAAGAAAAAACACTCTTCGCGCAACACATCAAGGCGCTCTCTCTTTTCTTCATTCCGCGCATCGATGACTTTCGCGGGCAAGAACCACGTATCAAACGTATCTTTGAAGAGGAATACAAGAAACAACAAAAGGACATCGTGCGCGGCTTGACAGCCGACGACCATGCCTACGGGGCATATCTAAAACGCGACTATGATGAACAAGGGACGCTCAAGGTGCATGAGGGCTATTTCTCAGGCGATAAAGGCACAAAAGGAAGCTCGCAAGAAGCAAAAGAGGCCTCTATATGCGACATTATCCTCAGGGACAAGGTGCGCCTCCTCTCTTTGCAAGAGCCATTGCGCTTTGTCTTTTCTGTATGGGCGTTGCAAGAGGGATGGGACAACCCCAATATCTTCACCCTCTGTAAAATTGCGCCCACCAGCAAGGACACATCAAGGCGTCAGCAAGTAGGACGTGGCTTGCGCCTTGCCGTCAACAATAAGGGACAGCGTATCACCCATGCCTATTGTCGAGAGGATGACAACGCCTTCTACGACATCAATCGCTTAGACGTCATCGTCTCGAACCAAGAACGTGGCTTTATCGATGACATCCAAAGGGAAATCCAAGACAACAGCTACGTTCTTGGCGGTGAGACACTGGACCATGCCACCTTGAAACAAAATTATGCCTTGAACGAAATGCAAGCGAGGGAAACCATCAATCTCTTGCTTAAGCATGGCGCGATCACGCCAGCGGAAGATGGCTCATGCTATCGTATCACAGCCTCCTTGACAGCATGCATGGACCAACATAAACAAGAATTCCAAGCCTTCCTGAAAGAGCGCTATGACACGCTCTATAAGGATTTCAAAAACGCCAAGGATGCGCGCCATGAACCCGCCATCGGCTCCAGTAACAAGGACGATGTTAAAGTACCCATTCGTCACAATAAGGCGCAAGAACTCAAAGACCTATGGCATGCCATCACACGCGAAGCCCGTATCGTCTATGAAAATATCAAGGACGAGGATATTATCAACAGCGTTCGCGACGACTTCGCCAACGAGACCATCGACCCCGTCTACATCCATGTCAAAACAAAACGTTACGACCACATGCAAGATAAAATTATCCCTGAAGACACAAAAACCTTAGGCATACGCGACTTCTGGCAGGTTGGGGGATATGAACGATTCCTATACCGATTCGCTGAAAAAGAGAAACTTCCCCTCCCTTTTGTCTGTCGCCTCTTTCACGCCTTGCCAAAGGACAAGATAAAGAACCATCCCTCACGGGCCTATACCATGCTCAAACAGCTCGTGCAAAAGGCCATCCATCGCCACATTATCAACAGCGTCAACAGCGTCAACTATAAATTCGATAGTACGACCCGTATCACAGGGGAAGACCCCCTGTATGACAAGGATGGCACTCCTAAAGAACATATCAAGGCAGGCCTCTTAGGGCGCTGCCCCAGCTCTGAATCGTCGTCGCCGTCTCACAACCTCGAATCATCCCCGCCCCCCTATCTCTATGACAAAATATACTATGACTCTGACATAGAGCATAAGACCATCACCGAAACCCCGCCCGACAAAAAGCAATACGAGCTTGTCGTTTTTGGCAAATTGCCGCGTATCAACATTCCCACGCCCTACAAGCACTATAATCCCGACTTTGCCTATCTCATCAAAAAGAAAGCGCATGACAAAAATCATGACAAAAACCCTGACACAACCCTCTTCTTTATTGTCGAGACCAAAGGCTATGATAAGATGGCAGACCTAAAGGACGAGGAAACCATGAAGATAAAGTATGGCAGGAAATTCTTTCACGCCCTCAACGAGCATATCAAAAAGGAACATGATAACGTGGAGGTGCGCTTTTGTGAGCGTTTGCCAAAAGATAAGCTTATCGACATGCTTCAAAGCCTATACCAAGAGGAAGCAAAGACATGATTGCTCAGGATAAGGCGCGCGCCTGTGGACTTCATATAAAGGACTCGTGACAAGCATTGGCGTTAGAGCAGGCGCGCAAGAGAGACCAACTCAAAGCCCTTATCCCGCACCTTGTGAATAGTGAAGGCATGGTGAATGTGGATGCCCTATGCGATGCCTTTGGCGAAGAACGTCTGACGACCGATAGGCAAGGCTATGGCCTTCATTTTGTTGGCAAGGCGCTCGCCAACGCTGAGGCGGATAGGGACCCAGAGCAAGAATTGCGCTGTGAGCAAGAGCAATCAAAAGTCTGGAACAAGACGCGCAACATGATCATCCGCGGTGATAATCTGGACGTCTTGAAATTGCTCAAGCGCAACTATTATGGCAAAGTCAAGATGATTTACATTGACCCGCCCTATAATACCCGTAGCGATGAATTCATCTATAAGGACAACTTCGTTGAGAGCAAGCCATATTGGGAAGCGCATTATGATTTAGACAATGACACCATCGATTCATTTCACACGATCTATGGCAGTCGCACCCATTCGGGGTGGCTGGCCTTCATGTATCCTCGCCTGCGCCTTGCCCGCGACCTCTTGCGCGATGATGGCGTCATATATATCTCCATCGATGAACATGAGCAAGCAAACCTTAAGCTGATGTGTGACGAGATTTTTGGCGAGGAAAATCACTTAGGCGAGTTGATTCGTAAGACAAAATCGACGACCAATGACCCAAAGAATGGCTTTAATATCCAACATGAGTATTGTTGCCTCTATGCCCGCAAAAAAGAAGCCCTCATTTTAGCGGGGGAAGAGAAAGATTTTCACAACTATAAAAACCCCGACAATGACCCCAATGGCCTATGGGTGAGTAGCGGGATCTGTGCCAAGAGGAGTGATACGCGTTTTCCCATCAAAAATCCTTATACAGGCAAGGTTGATTATCCCCCCAAGGGGGCGAGCTGGCGTTTTTCTGAATCGTCATTCCGTGAGCATATAAAATCTGGAAAAATCGTTTTTAAGAAGGCTCACAAAGAGAACGAACGGGGTTTTATTTTTAAGCGCTATCTCCATGAGGTGAAAAGCAAACGCGATTATGTCAATAGCCTATTCGCTACCGACAATGCCTTTATGAATCAGGTGGCGACAAAGGAAGGCGTGGCGTTGATGGGGGATATTTTCGCCAGCTACCCTAAGCCTGTGTCATACCTTGAGAAAATCATTTTCTATACCACGTCCCATCATGACATTATCTTAGATTTCTTTGCGGGCTCTGGCACGACGGCGCATGCCGTCATGAAGGTGAATGCCAAGGATGGTGGCGAACGTTCTTTCATCATGGTGGAATGGAACGAGAAGATAGACAAAAGGAAATTTCCTGACGCCCATCAATTTTGCGCGGAGCATCGTCTCAAACCCGTCATTTCTTCCATCACCATCGAGCGTATCAAGAGGGCGGGTGACAAGCTCAAGGGGGCGTTAGGGATGACGGGTGTTGCCCTTGACACGGGTTATAAAGTCTTTTCCCTTGCTAAGCAGCGGCGTCTTGCCATCTCGGAGGGGGCGTTGCCTATCGTCCATGCCCCCAGTAGTGACCCGCCTTCTTCCCTCGATGTCCTCTACAACCTTATCATGAAAAGTAATAAAGACCTTCACGAGCCTTTCGAGACCATAGAGAAAGACGCTTTGTATCGTCAAGGCGACACCTATTACGTCATTGGCAAGTGCGATACCCCTCTTGGCGACAAAGGGGACATCCATATTGATGGTTTTGCCGACATTGATTTAGAGCAATGGCTCAACAGCATTGGCCTCGAGCAAGAAGGCCGCAACGTCGTCGTCCATTATTGATGTCACAGGCGTGCAAACACCAAAAAAGATATTATATTGTTAAGGTGGCGTCCTTCGGTAGATTTCTTTTTGACATAGGGCAACGACATACGTTACTATCGTAGACGGGTTTGGCAACAACAGGAGACACTCACTCATGGCGACTCTTACATCTGTCTTAGGTAAACTATCCCATATCTTTAGCGGGTTGAACGTTCCCTTTGGGTTTCCGTCTTTCCCTGTGGATGAGGATTTTGACGAAGCGTTGCGAAGGGACATGGAGCGCGACGCGCGGGCTCTTGCCAGTGATTGGGAGCAGGTAGGCCAAGACATGCGTCGGGCGATGGACTCGTTTTATACACATCACATGGACGACAGCCAGCGGGCGCAACTTCTAGAGATTTTAGAGGCGAACCCTACCACACAAGAGAGCGCCGTCCACTACAAGGTGCTCGTTCCCGCCGTCCTTTTTGATGATGGCACAGAAGAAAGATAAGACACAGGAAGACGCAAACGCTCTTCCCGCTGAGGGCAAGTCCTCTTCTCTTGTGAAGAAGGGAGCAGAGAAGGAAGACACAAACACTCTTCCTGCTAAAGGTAAGTCCTCTTCTCTTGTGAAGAAGGAAGGCGGAATGGTGGTGGAGGGGGGGGAAGTGTTGAAACGCGTGTCGTTCGTGCTGTCGGAGGAGCACTCTACGTGGAGGACGTCTCTTCCTCCATCCAAAGAGATGACAGGCTATGAGGAAACGTTAAAAGGGGCGGCTAACCGCATTGTCGCCATGGCGGAGGATAATGCTCGTCATAGAAGGGGCATGGGCCAAGGGCTTCTCGTTATTGTCTTCATTATTGTTGGCGTGCTTGCTGGTGCCGTGTCCTATGCTTTTTTTTGAAGGTATACCTGCCCTTGCAATGACTGGGTGTGCCATGCTCACCTTCATTGCTATGCGCGTTCTCAAGAGCAAATAACCCGTGAAAATCAACGCCATACAGATACGCGCCGGCCACGTCTTAGAGCATCAGGGCAAGCGTTATACGGTGCTCTCTAACACCATCCTTCAGCCGGGCAAGGGCAGTGCTTTCGTGCAAGTTGAAATGCGCGACATTGCCACTGGCACAAAAGTCAATCAACGATGGCGCACCCAAGAGAGTGTTGAACGCCTTCATGTCGAGGAACATCTGTGCCAATTTCTCTATATGGAGGGGACAAACATCACCCTCATGGACAAAGAGAGTTATGAACAATATAGCCTTTCTCAAGAGATGTTAGGAAAAGCGCAACGTTTTTTACAAGATGGCATGGAGGTTGCTGTCGACTTCATCGATGGTGAGGCTGTCAGCGTGCGCCTTCCCCCGACCGTCACATTGACGGTGCGAGAGGCAGACCCCGTCATCAAAGGGCAGACCGCCACATCATCCTATAAATCCGCCCTGTTGGATAATGGTGTGAAAACGATGGTGCCGCCTCATATCAGTGTTGGTGATGGTGTTGTCATCAATACCCTTGATGGCAGCTATGTAGAAAAGGCAAAATCTTAGCCGCTCATGCGCTGTGCCTGTCGCTGTGCCTGTCGCTATGTCTGTGTGTTTGTGCGTGGCGTCCGTCATAAATGTGCTGTATGGGCATGCGCTTTATGGGCTGGTGTTTTATGCGCGAGGTAGATTATAATGCTCTTTCTAACGTCATGATGCATGCGGTGCGCGACGCCGCCCATGGCGTCTTGCGGGACATTGGCGAAATAGAGAACATTCAGCGTCGTCACAAGGGGCTTCGCTCTTACACGACCCATGCGTGGCAACGTGTTGCCAAGTCTCTTGTTGAGGCTCTGTCGCGTGCGCGTCCAGCCTTTGGCCTTGTCATCAGAGGGCAACCCTATCGCAAAGGAGAGGCGCAGGATGAATGGATTATTGACCCTATCAATGGCTTTACCAATTTTTGTCGCGGGGTTGCCCATTGCGCTTTGTCTGTGGCATGTCGTCATGGCGAGGATATTGTCGCATGTGTGTTATATGATGTGGTGCGAGGCGAGCTTTTCCGCGCAGTGAAGGGGCGAGGCAGTTTCTGTGAGAGCAAGCGCATACGCATGGAGCGAGGACGCCCATGGCCTGAGAGCATGCTGGCCATGGGAGGGGCGAGCATGCTCTCTATGGCGCGTCTTTCTCAACAGACGCCATCGACCGCCCCATCCCCCGTCATGCCTCATCTACGCCATACGGGTGCGGACGCCATTGATATGGCGTGGAGCGCATGTGGCAGGTATGATGGCTATGTGGGTGTGTGTGTTCCTTTTGCCTCTGTGGCAAGCGGGATGTTATTAGTGCGTGAGGCTGGCGGGCTTGTTCATATGTCGCCTGTGTCATCGTCTCAGTATGCGCGCCATCGTTCCTCTCACCTTCGAGAGCGTGGGGCTTATTGCACCATCGTTGCTGGCACGCCTGAGTGTTATCGGCGCGTGATGGATATGATGGCGACAATGGACTAAGGCTAAGGCCATGAGAGAGGATGTCATAGGTGCGCAACACATGAGCCATGGCGTGGGCTATGGCGTCATCGCTGGTGATATGCTCTGTGTCGTCATGCTCCTGCTGGCGTGTCTTGGTGATGTTTTGGGCCTTTATCGGGTGTTTGGGCGTTCTTATCATCCTGTGCGTCTTGTGGGGCATGTCTTCTCTTATGGTGAGAGATGTTTAAATCAAGGGGCGCGTGGCATAGGATTGCGTCTGAGAGGTTTTTTTTTGTCTTGTGTGTCGTTGCCTGTGCCGTGTGGTTTGGGCAATGGCTTGAGGGGGTTGGGGGATGGCTTGGTGTTGGGCTTGAGGTTTTAACCCTATCGGTCATTCTCTGTATGCGCGAATTGCATGCCTATGGCATGCGTGTGATGGCGGGATTATATGGCCATGAGACCCATGAGCAAGCCCGTCATGCCTTATCGTCCATTGTGGGAAGACGCACCGATGATTTAGACGCCAGTGGCATGACGAAGGCCACCATCGAGAGTCTGTTCGAGAATTTCCATGATGGCATTGTAGCGCCGCTCATGTGGTATGTCTTAGGTGGACTATCGGGGATGCTTGCCATGAAGTGCGTCAACACGTTGGACTCGATGATAGGGTATCGCTGGGGGCGTTATGGTGATTTTGGTTTAGGGGCGGCGCGTTTGGATGATGGCATGGGGTATGTATCGGCGCGTCTCAGTTATGGGGTGATTTTATGCGGTGGGGTATGTGGGCGCTTATGGGGTTCTGTGGGAGATTTTTCGTTGTTGAAAGGCTTACGGGTTGGATGGCGTGATGCCTCAAACCATGTATCGGTTAATGCTGGCTGGCCTGAGGCGGCGTCCGCTGTCGTGTTGGGCGTGCGTTTAGGGGGAAGGCGTGTTTATGGGACGCATGTGGTGGATGGAGCGCCGATAGGCGATGGCAGAGACGTATTGCATGGCGATGATTTGACATCCGCTATGGCGCTTTATCGCTGGAGTTGTGCCTGTGCTTGCGGGGTCGCCTGTCTGGCGGTTTTTTTCTTATGTTAGATGGATGAGAGGAGGCGTAACAATTGCCCCGCCATGGTGTTGCTATATTTATCCGAGCCAAGAATGGCGGCAACGGAAGCGCCTCGTCCATAAAACGCCTGATTGAGTTCGGTATCGGCGTCGATATAGGCGCCTTCGATACTGATACCAAAGAAGATTCCATTAGATTGAGAGAAGGAATACACATCGGCAAGGCTGGCTGTTGTTGCTGTTTCTTCACCCGCGCCGAACGTCCCAATGGCAACGCTCAATTCAGCGCCCAACTTAACCCGTTGCTGTATGATAGAGATCACGCCTCGCTCGCTCATGATAGCAAAGAGCGCTTCGTTATCCGACAGTCCCGCTTGCGCTCCTAAACTCACGGCGCCGATTTCGAAAAAGGCGGGATGACTGAAATTGCCATTTTTACGTTTGACGACCATCACGCCCCGTCCCCCCTCGACGCCAATGAGGAAGCCCGCCTTGAGGATACTAGGAAAAATCATAATGCCTTTTGCGTTCCTCAGCCTTTGGCGCAAGCGCGTATTTTCCGCGTCCGCCAAGAGACGCTTGACGGAGATAACGCATTCTTGCAGAATCTCCTCTGCTTGCATATAACTTGGATTGAGCCTATCCACTGTCGCATTGGCAGTGGCAGGCGAAAACGCAAGCCCAGTGCAAAAGAAGCACAATAAGGCAGGACATATCGTGGTATATCGAGCAGGGTGGAGTAGTGCCTTCATCTGGTGTGTCCTTTATTCGAAGAAGTATGCGCGTAAGCGAGGGTGGATGGAGAGATCACAGGAACAACAACACCATGAATGTATAGGACAACGCCTTCGAAGTCAAACAAAGAATGACAGCTCATGCGCAGAGTATACGCTTATTATAACGATAGACAAGAAAAGAACAGACCATTGACAGAAAAAATTGATTGGCATTTCCCTCCCAGTGGTGGCGGGCGCTATCATGGGTGGCATGATGCGGGTATCGAGATGTTTCAGGGACATCCTTACCACCATGTCGTGCGTGAATTGTTGCAAAATGCTCTCGATGCGGGGGTAGAGGGCAAGGGTGGCGTGCGTGTCGTTTTGTCCCATTGTATGATGAAGAGACAGGATATTCCGGGGTGTGACTCGCTCCATAGGGCGTTGCGCCTTTGCCAGCAAGAAAAGCAAGCCTTACAGGATAACGGACATCATGACGACCAAGCGCAAACCGCCATCGCCCATGCGTTAGCGACATTATCGAAAGAGCATGTGCCATGCCTCAAGGTAGAGGATTTTGGCACGACGGGCTTGCGTGAAGGGAAGGAATGGGATGCCCTGACGAAGGGTGAAGGCATCAGTATCAAGCGCCATGGCCATGCGGGAGGCTCTTTCGGCATAGGGAAAAATGCGTCCTTTGTCCTCTCTGATATACGCACCGTGTTTTATGCCACACGTTACATGCGTCTGGATGGGACACCCGTTTCCCTTGCTCAAGGAAAGTCCGTCCTCATGTCCCACAAAGCTGACCATGCCGATGGTGGGGGAAAGACGCAAGGAACAGGATTTTATGGCTTCTATGAGGGTTGTGAACCTCTACGCCATCAAGACATCCCGCCTTTTTTACGGAGAACGGAAACAGGGGCAACGACGTTTATTCTTGCTCTTCGCCATGAGGATGATTGGCAGCGCCATGTCATTGCGACCGTGCTGGCCAATTTTTTCTATGCCATTCATGCGGGTTTTTTATCTGTGACGCTCGAGGGAGGCGAGTCCTCTCACGAAAGGTGCGACATCACGCATGAGACATTAGCCGATGTTTTCGCCCGTCACCGCGCCCATGCCCATGGTGCGCATGATGACGATGACATGGTGGAGGCAGCGCGTCACTACATGATGGCCGTGCGGGAGGGACAATGCGTGCGTGCGTCTTTGCAGGGTTTGGGGCGTTGTCGTCTATGGATAGGCAAGAGCGCTGTCGGTGAGGGAGGCATAGGGGCGAGAGCGCCACGTGCCGTTGCCTTGTTGCGTCGCTCAGGCATGGTGATAACCGATAAACAGCGTCAGGTGAGGAATAGGCAGTGGACGGGCTATCCCCCCTTTGCGGGTGTGTTTCTTTGTGAAGATAAGGAGGGTAACCGCCTCTTGCGGAGGATGGAGAACCCCCAGCATAATGCCTTAGAGCCAAAACGTGTGCCGCAAGGGGCGCAACGCCGCGCATGTATCGAGGCGTTGGACGAGATGGCCGCATGGATAAGGGAGACCATAGAGAGCCATGGAGGATTGCCGACGATGCGTTCCTTTGGCGTCGAGGCGTTAGATGCCTTCTTCTTAAACCAAGACACATCGCCTCATGGGCCTCAGGGGCCTCAGGGGCCTCAGGGGAAAAAAGGCGAGAAACGACAGAAAAAAAAGGAACGTGCGACCACCCATAACCATCATGACCATTCCCCCACGGATATGGCGAGACAGAGTCCTCATGCCGTTTTGGCGAGTATTCCCCGTCTCACGGGGCTTACCTCTGGCGTTATGGGGGGTGTGATAGGCAGAGCCCATGCGCCCCAGCAAGGACAAGGCGGAGGCGACAGACTCTCTCACAAGGGGACATCACCCATCCATGGCGCGCTCAAAAATGTAGGACAGTTTGTGTCAAAGGTGATGGCCAGTGGCAAGACATCGACAGCACAAGAATCGCGAGGAGGGAAAACGCCCCCGCCTCATGTCCTTATAGACGATGTGCGTATCCTCATAGAGAAGGACGACCCCGCGCAGAGAGTCGTCTTTTTTACACCCCGAGAGGACGGAACAATGACGTTGCGCTTTGTGGCATGTGGCGATAGCGCAGAGACATGGCGCTCTGTGCAAGAGGTGCGTTCTGTCTCAGGCGCGAGTGCGTGCGCGCTTCGTAACAGCCACCATAGCGACGATACGCCAGACACAAAAGACCATGTCAATGCCATAGAATGCGCCGTGCATGCGTCTCAGCGGGTGCGTCTTACTGTCACCTTTTCTAGCGCCTTTGCTGACAGCGAGGCAGGTGATTGCCTTGCCATCATAGCGCAAAAAAAGGACGAGGACAAGCCATGAAGAGCATACACCACAAGACCTACCCCTATCCCGTGCTATCGCCGACCCCACGGGACTATCCCCATGCGACAATGGAGGCAACCATCGAGCCTATCGTCAAGCCCTCTGGCGAGGTTGACATCACCCTTGATGTTCATGGTGTCCCCGACCAGCTGCGAGCGATGATAGATAAAAAAGAGGCATGCTACGGACTCGAGCTCTTCTGTGAAGCCACATGGACTCGCTCTCTCTTTCGCCTCTTTCAATCCCCCGCCACATGCGTATGCCCGCCATGGCATATCACAGGCGCAATAGAAGCCCACCCCTTCATCATATCCTTGCGTGATGGACGCGCCATCACCTACCCCCACACGCACGAGGAGTTTGCCGACCGCGCCTTCACCCGCAAAAAAGGCGACATCTTGGCATGGGGACAGCCTGTGCGCGCCATCATCACCCACAGGCGACAAACACAGAAACCCTCTCTGTTTCATATGGTTGCGAGCGACGATGTAACAGCAGGCATGTTTCACATAGACGTTACGGGTGACTCCATCGCCATCAAGCTCCACGAGGATGACATCACAGCATGCCACACCCTCATGCGACAGGGAAAACACACAGCATGGCTGTTATCATCGCTGTATCTCAGCGCGGTTGTAGAGACCCTCTACCATATGCGCCATACAGGTGCGACCCATCGCCATAAATGGTGGTATCACATCATCCACCATGCCATGACACGCAAAAAACTCACCCTAGCGAACAACGAGTCGCTGTTAGACATCGCGCAACAGCTCTTGACAGAGCCTTCTGGACAGCCCCCCCTAGGATGCGCCCTCAGCCGTCATACGCCATGAAGGCAACGCCCATGACCATAACCCCGATGCGATGGTATGACGAGGAGAGCGTGCGCATGCTGGAACAGCATATCACAGGCAACAGCGCCCTCTATGAACGGGATGACGAGGCTATGACATACGCCGTGACATGGCCATGCCTCACACAAGGCGACAACATGCGCCATGCCTATCCCCTTGATGGCGATTGGCGCATAGAGGGATTACAAGAGTCATTGCTGGCAACCCTCTCAGCGACAGGCAATGACAATGACAACGACAGCCATGACGATAAACGCGCCGTCATAGTGCTGTATGATGCCATGCAACAGCTCCCCCCCCTAGAGGCATGCCGTGCGGGTTTGTGGGTGTATCTTGCCCATCATAGTTTGCGTGCCTACATGGCGCGCCGTTGGTTGAGCGATACGACCATGAAGGCGTCCCACAAGGAGTCCATCATCAAGGCGCGCTATTTCATCCATGACAAAAGCAGGCCCCTATGGACGCATGGCATTGCGCGCCTATGGTGGATAGGGCATATGCTGTCGCGGTGCGCCATGCCTTCATTAGAGGAAGGCCTATTCCTCTTGTTCTTATCGCCGCCCATCGGTGAGCGTCTGCTGGCCTATGGCATGAGCGCTGAGATCTTCACAGCGCTCATGCGCGTCATGGCGGACTCCTATCATGGCGACAGAGCCCTCTTTCAAGAGGCAACGTTTTCCTCTTTCCTCACAAGAGTGGACATCATCGGTGGACGTACCATGCTCAACGCCCTCCCCGCAAAAGAGCTCTACCAACGCCTTTCATCCCTTGCCACCGACTCCCTCATGTGAGCCATCATTGCTCCTTTTTCAATCTGGCATAATTTTTACAGCCCGTTTGGTCCTTGAGGTCGCATGCCTTGCCAAAAGACTCTAACGCCTTTTGATGGCTCTGCCTGACGCCCTGTCCTTTCGCATACATCACCCCGAGGTTATTACACCCATCTCCATCATCCAAAGCGCATGCCTTTTCATAGAGTTCCACGGCCTTAAAATCATCTTGCCTGACGCCCTCTCCTGTCGCATACATCAGCCCGAGGTTGAAACACCCCCCGCCAACATCCAAGTCGCATGCCTTTTCATAGAGTGCCACTGCCCGCCCATCATCCTGTCTGACAACCCGTCCCGAGCCATACCTCACCCCGAGGTTAAAACACCCCAAGCCCTCATCCAAACCACATGCCTTTTCATAGAGCGTCACGGCTTTAGAATCATCCTGTCTGACACCCCGTCCCTCGGCATACCTCACCCCGAGGCGAGCACACCCCTTGCCATCACCCGAGTCACATGCCGTTTGGTAGCGTTCCACTAGCCACTCATCACTACAGGCATGAAGCTGCATAACACACAGGAACACGCCCACGGCCATCACCCATTGTTTCATGCCCCATGCTCTTCTTGTCATCATGATGTTTCACCCTGTCATCATAGGTTGTTATCCTATGCCCTCCATGGCGCGAGCTCAGCCTAGCACATCCCCCACCCCCACACAAGAGCCCGCCCCCATGTCACAGGGATAAAACGAGGGAAGGCCTGGTAACGCCTTACTTGGCAAAGCTGAAATGGCCTGAGAAAGAATCATAGATAAAGAGCCCTCCCCGCATAAAATCGCGCCCCAATATCACACGATGGGGTGCTAGATTATCGGCGTGAATGCCGAACAGGCGTCCATAAACATTCATGGCTGGAACATTTTTAATCATGATAAACCCCAAATATATCGGGTGTTGTTCTACGCCCGTAACACCTCGCAAAGGTTGTTTATCAACCACCTTCAAGCCAAGGTTCTGCGCCACATCAATTCTGATGGAGGAACAAGTTGCCCCTGTATCCATGAGGGCATAAAACGGCTCACGAGACATACGAACACCCGTATTACCCTGTTGTTGGAATTGGTGGTATACGTCGATTGGCTTCCCAATAGAGACGTAAGCCGTCGGGCCCCAATGCTCTAAAATGTCTCTTCCATGTATTTCACCGTCTGCCCCATTGCCTTTAAAATCAAATTTAACGATAGGCATGTGCTCAAATGCCGTAGAGATAAGAGCTGGGAAGTTTAGGCGCTATCTCCGTCATTTCGCGTATCAGGTAGACGCCGTCCCCGTATTTTTCCATAGCAAAAATGGCTGCATCATTGAAAGAGTCGCATGCCTTGACAACTTCGTGATTCTTCACGACAATGACTTTCCCCTTATATGTTTTCAGCAACTCTTTCTGGTGTTGATTGACATAGGCAATCTCGTCATCGAGCTCTTGTTCACTTGTTTTCATGTCATTCATCGTCTTCTCTCATGACCGTTGTGTGATAAAAAACATGTCACCCATTATCTAGCGACTCACTGATAAAAAGCAAGGGTTTGTTTTATGTCAAGGTGACGGGGAGTGGGAGGAGAGAGGATGTATGGAGAGACGTAGGATCATTGTCAATGACAGGATGCAGCGGGGCTATGGCTATTGGTTGACGTCACCGATGGGTGAGGATTTTGCCTCCGACTTCACGCCTCACCTCACGCCGCCAGCGCTATTGCGTCTAGGTGTTTTTGGTGGGAAATACATGACGGATTGCCGTGATGAATTCCCTGCCTCTTGGTTCGATGGGGTGCGTTTTAGTGTTGTATCGCCCCAAGCCTCTTATAATTTCTTTGGTGTTTTGGCGTCCCAGCCTTTATCGGTATGGCGTGCCAAGGGGTGGATATGTGAGGACGACCCTCGAGGGTGGTTTCAGTGGTATTGTCGTTATTATTATGGTCGTCGCCATGAGGATGACAGGCGTCAGATCATGCGTTGGCGTTTAGTGAGGCGTCATGTGGCACAACTCACGCGCCATTGCAAGACAGGTGATTGGTCTTGTCGTCCTCGTCAGCGTCAAGCCCTTCTTCATTGGGCGTATGATAGCCGTGTGCTGTGAGCCATCAACATGACGTCAAGCGGGTGGGCGTTGTATACCCATAAGCCATCCGCCTAACCCTCCCATCACTGCTCCCACGATAGCCCCCATCGGGTCGTTGATAGCGCCCCCCATCAACCCCGTGATTGTTGCCATGATGATGGCCCAGCTGAGCGCTTTCAGCATGGTCTTTTTCTGCGCGCCGATGGATATGACGGCGCCCATCATTGTGCCAATGACAGCGCCCAGAATGGTGCTATCGACACCCCCCATACTGATGCCGACGCCAGCTCCGATTCCTGCCAAGACGATGATAACGGTTGGTATGTTCCCTTTGTCATCCATCGCCTTTTTGATGACGCCTCCGACGATAGCCCCGAGAACAATCCCGACAATCGTTCCCCACAACACTTCCACAGGGTGCTCGTTTATCACCCATCCTATGACGCCGCCCACGAGCGTCAAGCACGCGACAACCGCAACCCCCTTATTCCCTTTGCCTCCCGATATTGTAGGTTCAGTCATGTCTTGCTGTCTGGTGAAACGCTATGCCTCATGCGCCTTTTCCCTATCAGTGACTCATAGCGCCCTTTTTGATTCCATAGAGTGTCCCGCCCACGACACCTCATCTGACCATACCTCTTGTGCGCGTGCTAGGCGCGCACGAACGTCACACGCTCTGAGTACATG
>JACONL010000010.1:0-8011 GCA_014332745.1 Alphaproteobacteria bacterium GM7ARS4
GCCCCCTTGCTTCCAGCTCATCCGTCCCTTGCTTGCAACAGCACAATAGCACATCGTCATGGGCGATGCCATATTCTTGTGCCTGTGATGTCTCGGGTGTTCGTCCATGTCGGCTCTGCACCTGCTGGGAGGGACACGACATGGCTTCCCCACTGCTCAACATGCGCTCGCGCAATGACGGGAACAGGCGTCCCACAGGCTGGCACGGGATAGCCATCCTCTAAAAAAATAATCAGGCTCGCCTTGCGACATGCCGTGGGAAGAGCTGAGGGAAGGCTCACAATAGACACCACATGCCCATGCGCACGATAGACACACGCCTCGCTATCACAACGAAGGGGCGCGTTATCATCCCCGCTATCACGTCTGTCATCCCATAACAAAAAATCCTTGTCGCCATCACCATAGGCTTGCAACCACTGCTCTCGCTCCCACCCATTATGCTTAGACGATAGCACCCATTGTCTCTCACCCCTCGTATCGCGCAAAGCCACAACACGCCCATCACCGCTTATCCATATGTCTGGCGTATCGTCCTGTGCTATCAGCACAATGGCACATAGCCACAACAGGATAGCGGGAAGCACGCTCACCCTCTCCCACAAGGCAAGCCATAAAAAGCCACAGACAAAAAGAAGCATGGACATCACGGGAAGAGGCGCCACAACCATAGACGCCCTAGGTAACGTGATGACATACCGCGCCCACTCGATCATCCACGTAATCCCCTGTGCCATCACGCTCAGAAAAACGCCGTGAAGGTCGAGCGCCATCGCTGGCAAGGACAGAATACCAATAGGCATGATCCAAAAAGCCGTCAGCGGTACCGCCACCATGTTCGCTAACACGCCATAGGCAACGACATGGTGAAAGTGATAGGCCACCAAAGGCATGGTCGCTGCCCCCGCCACCAATGTCGTCACAAACACCGCTCCCATATAGCGCCTGATAACACGGATAGGGGCGGACGCCCATAACACCGCCACAGGACAACGCGCGCCTTTCTCCTCTTCATGCCCATCGCCCTCATAGACGATATAACGCCGACTATGCTCGTAATACGCCACAAGGGCAAGAGCTGCCGCAAAGGACATTTGAAAGCCGACATCAATGACGGCGTAAGGCTCTCTTATGATAATGACAACCGCTGCCCAACCTATCGTATACAAAGAAAAGGCGCGCCTATCCAAGAGAATGGCAAGAAAAACAAAACTCACCATAATAAAAGCGCGGGTTGTCGGTAGACTCGCCCCCGTCACAAAAAGATAGAGAAAACCAACACACCACGCCAAACAGGCCGCCAATTTACGCACATCAACGAAAGACGCCCAACGCCATAACGTTAACGTCTTCCACAACAGCAAAAAGACAAAACCCGTCACAAGACCCATATGCAACCCCGACAACGCCAGCAAATGGGCAAGACCCGCCAAACGCATCACATGCCACACCTCTTCATCGATACGCCCCCTGCTCCCTAAGAGCAACGCTGCGGCGACCTCCCGACCATCACCATCAAGGGACGCGCGTATCTTCTCTAGAAGAACGCTATGTGCGTCCCGCAACGCCCCACGCCACCCCATATCAGGCGGCGCATCCTCCTGAATATCCAGAATGCCAAAACTATAGCCAAACGCCCCAATACCTTGAAACCATGCCTTACGCATAAAATCAAACCCCCGCGGATAAGCAGGCATGGACGGCGGAAACAACTGACCACGACCAGAAACACGCATGCCCACACGATAAATATCCTCCTCCACAAAGCCACGCATACGCACGCGCACCTTTGATGGCGCGACAACATCACCCTTATGACGAGACATGATGACCACATCAGACAGCACAAAACGCCAACCATCCTTATAGCCCTCCTTGTGAACAATCGTCCCCTCAAAAGACACAACGCCCTTTGGCACATCAAAAAAGGGAGCGACATGGGTATGGACATGGAACAACACACTCGCCATGCCACACGCCATGCCACCAATCACAACAAGACAAAACAGGAAAAACGCACGCAAGAACGCACTATAGAGGCGCACGAAAAAAAGAACGCACCCTACGACCAAGAGACTCACAACGACATGCCACGAAGGCTCTTCATCCACAAGAAAATACACGCCCGCCCCACCGACCATGCCAACAATGAACCACAGAGGATACACAAGATGTTGCGCCGCGAAAAAATCCTCAAAACGACTCACAAAGAAAAAGACCTTGAGAGACAAGGCGCGCACGCGATAACCAAAAGATTTTCTCAGAACCATGCTCATCCTTCTTGCATGAAAGGCATATCCCCCGCTATACTCTACCCCATGCCTGTCATCACACGCTTTGCTCCAAGTCCAACCGGATTCCTCCATATCGGAGGAGCACGCACAGCCTATTTTAACTGGCTTGTCGCACGCCATCATAAGGGAAAATATCTCGTACGTATCGAGGATACAGACAGAGAGCGCTCGACAACACAAGCCGTGCGCGCCATCCTCGACGGATTGACATGGCTGGGACTCACCCCAGACGAAAAACCCCTCATACAATCCACACGCATCAACGAACACAAAAACATCGCACATACGCTCTATCAAGCAGGAAAAGCCTATCAATGCTACCTGTCAGAGCAAGAACTGAACGCCCAACGACAACAAGCAAAACAAGAAGGAAGACCATTTCGCACACAGAGCCCATGGCGCGATGCGCCAAACGCACAACCACCAACAGACAGACAACCCGTCTTGCGCTTGAAAGCGCCACGCATAGGAACAACGCGCATACACGACCTCATCCAAGGTGTCGTGCGCGTCGACAATGCGACCCTTGACGACATGGTGCTGTTACGAAGCGATGGGACACCAACCTACATGCTCTCTTCTGTCGTCGACGACCACGCCATGGGCATTACCCATATCATCAGGGGCGATGACCATCTCACAAATAGTTTCCGCCAATACCACATCTATGACGCATGCCAGTGGCATACGCCTCAATGGGCGCATATGCCTCTGCTCCATGGAAGCGATGGGAAAAAACTCTCGAAACGACATGGCGCATTGAGCGTCATGGCATGGAAAGAACAAGGCTACCTTGCTGATGCCATGCTCAACTATTTGTTGAGATTGGGCTGGGCGCATGGCAATCAAGAAATCATACCAAGAGAGCATGCCATTGACCTCTTCGACATCACACATGTCGGCCGTAGCGCCGCACGTTTCGATATGGCAAAACTCAACCATATCAACGAACATTATATGCGTTGCCTCGAGGAAACATCCCTCTATGCTCATGTCCGTCCCTTCCTACCGCACGACATAACAGACGAAGAAAAAACACGCATTCAAGCGGGACTCACAGACGCCAAACAACGTAGCCATACCCTACGGGCTATGGCAGAACAGATGACGTTCTATATTGACGGCGCTTACACGCTCTCAAAGGAAGCAACCGCATGCTTGGAAAAAACAAGGGATGACATTAAAGCGCTCATCACCTATACATTAGAGAAAGGCTCTCCGTGGCACGCGGAAACATTAGAGGGGATGTTACGCCTTGAGGCGGGAAAACGTGGCATACCTCTCAAAGATGTCGCTCAGCCATTGCGCTCAGCGCTCACTGGACATATCGTCTCTCCTCCTCTCTTTCACGTCATGGAAAGACTCGGACGAACCACATGCCACGCACGTTGGAAACACGCCCTGTGCCATACAGAGCATGCGCACCAACAACAGGCATCACCATCCCTATAACAAACACCCCAAGCACACACAGACAATTCCCAGCAAAAGACCCCATGGACGCAAAGACACAACAACACAAGGACGAATTGCTCCTCATCCATAAGAAACAAGGGAAAGAATGGACACTTCCCCTCATCGAGGGGCATATGGGGCCCGCCGTCATCGATATTGGCGCCCTTTACCGTGAGAGCGGCTATTTTACTTATGACCCAGGATTCACATCAACGGCAAGTTGCCGTTCCGCCATTACATATATCGATGGCGAAAGAGGTATCTTGCTCCATCGAGGCTACCGTATCGAAGAACTCGCACGCCATAGCGACTATCCTGAATTATGCTACCTCCTATGGTTTGGGGAACTCCCTAACGCTCAACAGAAAGAGCAATTCCTCCATAGCCTCACTTACCATACGATGGTCCATGAGCAAGTCAGGTCGTTCTTCAGCGGCTTCAGGCGAGACGCACACCCTATGGCCATTCTTGTGGGGGTGGTAGGCGCTATCTCTGCCTTTTATACCGATAAAGAATATGATTTTTCCTCAGATGAAGGACGATGGGTGGCGGTGAGCCGCCTCCTCGCCAAACTCCCTACCATCGCCGCCATGGCCTACAAATACGCGCTGGGACAGCCTTTCGTCTACCCAAGAAATGACCTCAGCTATGCTGAAAACTTCCTCTATATGATGTTCTCGAACCCATGTGAGACATGGACAATCCCCCCCAATCATATCAAAGCGATGGACCAACTGCTTATCCTCCATGCTGACCATGAGCAAAATGCATCGACATCAACCGTGCGGCTCGCTGGCTCGTCTGGCGCACACCCCTTCGCCTGTGTGGCCGCGGGAATCGCATCCCTCTGGGGAAAAGCCCATGGCGGCGCCAATGAAGCCGTCTTGCGCATGCTCCAAGAGATCGGCTCGGTAGAACGCATCGACCAATTCATCGAACGCGCACGGAATAAGGATGATCCCTTTCGACTCATGGGATTCGGACATAGAGTCTATAAAAACACCGACCCAAGAGCACAAGTCTTACGCCATCTCTGTATGGACGTTGTCGGCGAACGCACACGCGGCCATACCGACCCCCTCCTTGAACTCGCACAAGAACTGGAAAAAAGAGCCTTGAAAGACGACTATTTTATTCAACGCCATCTCTTCCCCAATGTCGATTTCTACTCAGGCATACTCCTACGCGCTCTGGGATTCCCAACAACCATGTTCACCGTCTTTTTTGCCGTCGCCCGCACCGTCGGATGGATCGCGCAATGGAAAGAAATGACCGAAGACGACAACAGCAAAATCAATCGACCACGCCAACTCTATGTAGGCAAAAAAGAACGCCCCTTTGTCCCTATAGAAAAACGCCACAGAAAAAAATAACAAAGACTCGAGAAAACAAACAATGATTCGCAAACCCTCAAAGAAAATGATTCTCGCCCTGCCTAAAGGACGATTGCTCAGCGATATAGAGTCCCTGCTCGCCAGAGCCGATATACACCCCGAAACAGCCTTCTACGACCATGACGGGCGACAATTTCGCTTTACAACGAATATCCCCGACCTCGATATTATTCGAGTCCGCGCCTTCGACGTTGCCACATTCGTCGCCTTTGGCGTCGCACAAATCGGTATCGTCGGCTTGGATGTCTTGCTCGAATTCGAATATCCTGAAATCTACATGCCCCTAGACCTCAACATAGGACATTGCCGTTTGTCGTTGGCAAAACATAAGGGAAGCAACACAACACTGCAAGAAGGACAACTCCACACATCCATCTCCATTGCCACAAAATACCCACAATTGACAAAACGCTATTGCGCACAACGCAATGTGCGCACAGAATGCATAAAACTCAACGGCGCCGTGGAACTCGCCATCAATCTGGGATTATGTGAGTGCATCGTCGATTTAGTCTCCACAGGAAGCACATTGAAAAAAAATGACCTCGTAGAAGTCGAAACCATCGCCCACGTCACATCACGCCTCATTGTCAACCGCAATGCCCTCAAAACCAACCACGACTCCCTTGACGCCCTCATGGAACGTTTCGAAAAAGCAACCCCACACCATAACGCCATCGAACACACCGCCTAGTGTGATACGCCCATGCCCATACGTCTCGACATCAACGATAAGGATTTCCATCAACGCATGGAACAACTCGTCCATCACCGACGCGACACCCACCATGAGGTGGAACAAGACGTACGGCGTATCATTGACGATGTGAAAGCCCACGGCGACGACGCCGTCATAAAATATACCCAACAATGGGACGACAAACACATGACCATCGAGACGATGCGTATCAGCCAGCAGGCGTGTCGCACAGCCCTCGAGTCCATCAGCACAGAGCAAAGACATGCCCTCGACCATGCCATCCAACGTATTCGCACCTACCACGAAGCCCAGACGCCACAAGACTATGAAACCACAGACGCCCATGGCATCGTTTTAGGAATGCGCTGGCGTCCCATCGAACGCGTGGGGCTGTATATCCCCGGAGGAACGGCAGCATACCCAAGCTCCCTGTTGATGAATGCCATACCCGCCCAAGTTGCTGGCGTCAAAAATGTGATCAGTGTTGTGCCATGTCCCCAAGGGCAAACGAACCCCCTTGTCTTGGCAGCAGCATCCCTCCTCGACATCACGGACATCTATCGTGTCGGCGGCGCTCAAGCCATCGCCGCCCTCGCCTATGGCACGCAAACAATACCAAAAACAGATAAAATCGTTGGCCCCGGCAATCAATATGTGGCAGAAGCAAAAAGACGCGTGTTTGGCGTTGTCGGTATCGACATGATCGCAGGTCCCAGCGAAGTCGTCATCGTCGCCGATAAAACAGCCCACGCCCCATGGGTTGCCATCGACCTCTTGGCACAAGCCGAACATGACGAAAACGCACAATCCATCGTCATAACAGATGATAAAACATTATGCCAACAGGTCGAACACGCCGTCGAAGAACAGCTAAGAACATTGCCTCGCGCTGGAATCGCAAAAAAAAGCTGGGAGAAGCACGGAGCGCTCATCCTTGTCAATAACCTCGCCAGTGACGCGCCAACGCTCATCGACCAATTGGCTGGCGAACATCTTCAATTAGAAATGGACAACCCCGCATCTTTTATGCAAAAGATACGCTATGCTGGGTCCATCTTTTTAGGACATCACACACCAGAAGCCATAGGCGACTATATCGGAGGGCCAAATCATGTCCTGCCAACATCGCGCTCGGCGCGCTTCTCCTCAGGCTTGAGTGTGTATGATTTTCTCGTGCGCAACAGCTATATGGCATGCAACGCTCAGACGATCCACGCTTTAGGAAAAGATGCCGTAACACTGGCAGAAGCAGAGGGACTCGATGCCCATGCGCGCTCGGTCAACATGCGTCTCAACAACGCACCAACACATAAATCACAACAAGAGGTCTAACGTGCCAAGAGAAGAACTGATGGAATTTACAGGTGTCGTGACGGATTCACTCCCCAACGCCACATTCAGGGTGAAACTGGATAATGGCCACGAAATCCTTGCCCATACCGCCGGCAAAATGCGTAAACATCACATACGCGTCTTTACAGGCGACAAGGTGACCGTAGAAATGACACCCTACGATCTCACAAAGGGACGCATTATCTTCCGTCAAAAGTAACGACATCCTTGCCCCCAGAAAGGGTATACCAACGGGGTATGCCGTGCGGGGATAATGTGGGGACAATGTAGGAAACATGTGGAAAAATATGCCACCAAGACCATCGCTTATCCTCGCATCACGCTCGAAAACGCGCCACGCCCTCATCAAACATCTCACCCTTCCCCTCGCCATCACATGCCAAGCAAGTGGCATACAAGAAAAATACCCCCCACAGGATGTCCCATCACGCCTCGCCATGCATTGGGCAAAGGCAAAAGCGCGCGCCATGCATGAGAGAAAAACAAAAGAAGACCCCCATGCGCTATGCTTCATTCTCGCTGCCGATACAGTCGTCTCTCGCGGGAAACACATCATGGGAACGCCTACCCACGAGGAAGAAGCCCATGCCATGCTTCAACGACTCGATGGCAGACGCTTTACAGTCACAACAGCACTCCACGTCATCAATCCGCATGGACAAGACTACACAACAAAGGCACAAACACATATCACCTTTGGACGTTTGGGAACGAAAAAACGCACCGCCTATCTCAGCACGTCATGCTGGCGTCACAGAGCCGCCGGCCTCGACCTCGCATGCCATGCATCACCCTTTATCCGTTCCATGACAGGA
>JACONL010000010.1:8028-33317 GCA_014332745.1 Alphaproteobacteria bacterium GM7ARS4
AGCAATGCCCTTGGACTCCCCTTATGGCACACAGAACAACTCCTCCATACGGCTGGTGTGAAAAAATAGGCAAAGAGACACCTAGACAATCCTACGATTGTGCTATACTCCTTGCTGTTGAAGCCCACGCGCCCAGGTAGCTCAGTTGGTAGAGCAGTCGACTGAAAATCGACGTGTCGGTGGTTCAATTCCTCCCCTGGGCACACATATGAGCACACATATGAGCACACATATGGGCACACATATCGTCACATATATGTCATCTATATCATCCCCACTAAAAACGCACATCAGCCGCCGCGACAATAGGGCCTACCTCCCCGTCTTGAACAAGCACAGCAACACCAGCGCGTTTCTGCGCCTTTTCACCAGCGATGTCGATGATAATAACACCCAATGCCCTTGCCTCCTCTGAGGCTTTATCCATGTGACGCACAACATGGGTGTTGATAAGACGCCTTCCCCTATTCTCACCACGCTCTACGTGCGTTTCATGCGCACCATCATAACCAACAACCCAGACGACAAAGTCTTCCCGCAAAGAGAGAGGCAACATCACTTGGGCTTGTTCACCATCAAGGCTATGCTCCACAGAGAGACGCTTGACCCGATGGCTCTGCAATGATTGTCCCACATGCTTAAAGACAGCATCCCGCTTATATCCCGCAACATCATACGCGCCATCCACCACCATCTGGGGCGTATACGATGTCCAATTCGATAGCACGCGCACATAAGAACGTTGACGCATGCTGGCGTGAGGCGAAGAAAAAGGATCTTCCCACCCGATATAATTCCAATAATCCACATGGTGTGCCAGCGCGATCACGTCATCATTGGTATGACTCAATTCAGACAATAAAGCATCAGCGGGAGGACACGAACTACACCCCTGTGACGTAAAGAGCTCGACAATAGCCACACTCTTTGTTTCAGCCAGCGCCATCACTGGCATAAAGCCTACCATAGCCCATAAGCCCACACACACCATCGCCTTGACCCTCCCGCACCAAAAGTCGCCGCTCGCCCACCGATTCCGTTCCATATGGATGTCCATGATGTTTCACCTTGTCTTATGGTTGTCCCCCTATGAAAGATAGCACAGATATACTATGGAACAATGCGGGACAAAAACAAGAAAAGAATGCCACGCATCATCACGTGCCATGCCTCCTGAACGTCCCTTTAGGCATGGGCATCGCCCCAGTGGCGTCCCCAACCAACATCCACAACCAAAGACATATCACGTTGGAGAAAAGGAAAAGGCGCACGGACCATGTGTTCCTCAATGATGTGCGCCATCGACGGACAATGGCCCTCTTGCACTTCGAAGACGAGCTCATCATGGACTTGTAGCACCATCCGCGCCTTGCGCTCTTGCCCCTTCAGCGCGCCATGTATACGTATCATGGCCTTTTTGATGATGTCAGCGGCCGTGCCTTGTATAGGCGCATTGATGGCCGCCCGTTCGGCAAAATGGCGCACGGGAGCATGTTTTGCTCGAATGTCTGGCATGAAACATCGCCTGCCAAAAAGTGTCGTGACATAGCCTCGCTCACGACAGAGCGCGATTTGCGTCTCCATATAGGTTTTAATCTCTGGATAGATACGAAAGAACGCATCGATGGCATCTTGCGCATCAGCTTGTCCTATCTTGAGCTGACGAGCAAGACCAAAGGCGCTCATGCCATAGATAATGCCAAAATTAATGGCTTTGGCTTTCCTTCTCTTGTCGGCATCCACATCACGTTCAGCAACGGAAAAGATTTTCGCAGCGGTGCGTGTATGAATATCAACGCCATCAACAAAATCACTCTGTAATACCTTCACGTCAGCCATCAAGGCAAGGATACGCAACTCTATCTGAGAATAATCAGCGCTCATCACGAGATAGCCATCATGGGCAATAAACGCCTCACGAAGAGCACGACCCTCAGAACGACGCATGGGAATGTTCTGCACATTAGGCTCTAGGGAAGAGAGACGACCCGTGTTCGTGCTGACTTGGGAAAATTGGCTATGGATACGCCCACCATCGTCAATGTAACGCACAAGAGCCTCACTGTACGTACTCCGCAATTTTGCCAAGCGCCGCCACGCCAAAATCTTATCGGCTAACCCATACCCTTGTTGCGACAAATCCTCTAACACACCAGAGTCGGTGGAATACACGCCACTCTTGCCTTTTCGACCTGTGGGAAGAGAGAGTTCCTCGAACAACACCCTGCTCAATTGCTGAGGCGACCCAAGCAAAAACCGATGTCCTACCTCTTGAAAAATAGACTCCTCCCACGTCTTCTGTTCCTCCTCGAATTGACGCGTCAAAGCATGCAAGCATGACGCATCCACAGCAACACCCGCCCGCTCCATAGCCGCCAGAACAGCGATCAGAGGCTTTTCCAGCATGTGATAGACACCATACGTTCGGCAACGCAACAACTCCCCATAGATATGGCGATAACATGCCATGACATGCAACGCCTGACGACCATACACGATGTGTGGAGGGGCGTTATCGTCTTCCTCACACCCATCATCCCCCACGGTCAAACGCATACGCTCCATAAAAGCTTGCCAATGGTGACGCACATGACCCCCTTCAGCGCCATACGCCATGACCATGACATCCTCGAACGCTCTCCCACACCACGACTCACCACAGCACTGCGCCATCCCATGAAACAAGGCTTTCACATCATAGGCAACCTTCGCCACACACTCGTCCTCCATGAGCGCCTTGAGCTGCCCCCATATGGCATCACGTCCCTGCCATTCTTCGTCGAGAGGAATGAAGAGACTCAATGCGCCTTGCTCTCTTGCCGTGTTTTCCTCTATGCCAAGGGCAACACCCAATAATGTCGCACGATGTTTCGAACGTCCGCTCTTGTTCCCCGCCGACGACGTACGCCATTGTGGCACAAGACTCCATATGCCTTGTTCATAGAGACGCCCCTTATAACGTTCCCATGTTGTCTTATCCTCGATGAGGATGTGCTCTGTCTGTGTCGCGACAAGATGTCCCGTTGAGGGAGATGACGACTCGAAGGATAAACAACCTTGTGTGCGTTGTGCTGACGTCACAGCTGTCGCACCAGATGTGGCGTCCTCTGCTTTCACCGACATGTCATCGCCAAAATGCTCTTTCACACTGGCCATGATACGCTTAAATTCAAGCTCTTGGAGAAAAGAGAGCAATTTCTCACGCTCTAAAGGCTTAAAGGCAAAAATGCTGAAGTCACGCTCTACAGGCACATCAAGACACAACGTTACTAACTCCTTCGAGAGGCGCGCTTGCTGTGCATAGTCCATCAAACGCTGCCTCCGTTGCGGCTGCGTGATGGTGTCTGCCTGTCCCAATAACGACTCTAACGTACCAAACGTCTCGATGAGCTGGGACGCCGTCTTTGGCCCAATCCCCGGCACCCCCGGCACATTGTCGGAACTATCCCCCGATAACGCCATCACCTCTATGACCTTCTCTGGTGGCACACCGAATTTCTCGCGAACTTGTTCTTCCCCTATCTCTCGATTCTTAACAGGGTCAAACAGCGTGATGCCAGCCCCTACCAACTGCATCAAATCCTTATCGGACGAATAGATCGTCACAGGAATGTTCTGCTGTCTCGCTTGATAGGCATAAGTGGCAATGACATCATCGGCTTCATAGCCTTCTTTCTCGACGGCTTCCAAATTAAAGGCCTGTGGCACTTTCTTTATCCACGAAAATTGTGGCACAAGAGCCTCAGGCGGCGACGGACGATTCTCCTTATAGGCGGGATAGATGTCATTCCTAAAGCTCTTGCCCTTGGAATCAAAAATCACGCCAAGGGCAGCAGGACGATGACGCCCATCACCATGCCCGGGACGCGATGTCTCGTGAAGAATGATATTCAACACCATGCGCGTAAAACCATAAACGGCATTGACTGGCAAACCATCACGACGAGTCATCATGGGAAGCGCATAAAAGGCGCGGAAAATATAGCCAGACCCGTCTATCAAAATAAGACGACTGATAGAGGACTCCGCCATAGGGTGTCTATCCCTCATATCGGCGCACAAAACGGCGGTGACAATAGGGACAAATCACATACCCCTTCTCCCCTATGGGAAGATAGACTCGAGGATGACCGCCATCGCGCACCCCCTCGCCACAACAACAGACCGATGACACAGACGACTCCACATACACAACCTCCTCGATATGCTCAGAGTCCTCCCCATGGGACGATACATGTGTCCCTTGCTCTCGTCTATCAGACTCCACCATCTGTCTCTCCCTCTCGCCCAAGAATAGACCCTATCACACCATCATGACCCACAGACAGGAAACGACAGGACACGACATCACCCTGTCCATACGCCATGTGAGCACCCGTCCGCGCCTCCTCGATACGCACAGGCATATAGGAGTCACTACGCGCCCACAGACGACCCTCCGCATCGACTCTCTCAATAAGAACACGGGATGAGTCGCCTCTCTGTATCTGTCGCCGCACCATCGCATCACGCAAGGCCACCCCATGGCGCCTGAGACGTTCAGCGCGCAAGACACATGTGGCGCGCTCAAGACGCGGCATGCGGGCAGCAGGCGTCCCATGACGCACAGAGTAGGGAAAAATGTGATTCAGCACAAGCCCCGCCTCCTCCAATAAAGACACAGAACGACTATGCATGGCGTCGCTCTCCGTAGGAAAACCCGCAATCATATCCGCACCAAAGACCATGTCCTCACGCTTTTCACACATCCCATGGCATAGCTGAATGACATCCTCACGACAATGACGCCTCCTCATGCGCTTCAAAACCATGTTGTCGCCCGCCTGCACACTGAGATGCATATACGGCATCATATGGGGATGGTCAGCATAAAGAGCCTGTAACCTCGTATCGCACGCCACAGGAAAAGGGTCAAGGGACGATAAACGCCAACGCTTCACCGTAGGCACATGATGAAGAACCGCCTCCACAAGCTCCCCAAGCATGCGGCCATCCTCACGCCCCCATGACGCCATATCGACACCCGTCAGCACAATCTCCTTCGCACCAGCCTGTGCCAATAAAGAGGATTGACGCACGACATCATCAATGGGCATACTCCTATGCTCCCCCCTGCCTTGAGGAATAATACAAAAAGTGCAGTGATGGTCACATCCATGTTGCACGGCAACAAAACCGCGAACACGACCAAAAAAAGAACGCGCCATAGACGACGAGAGGGACTCGTCCAATGCCCTCTTATCTTTCCCATCCATTCTGCGCTGTTCCGCGCTGTCGCCCTTGTCCGTCGCCAGCATGCGATACAGGGAGACATCCGTCTTCCTATCATTGCCAACAACCATATCCACGTCTTTCATCGCACGATACATGTCGGGATGTATCTGTGCCGAACATCCCGTCACAACAATGGTGGCATGGGGATAGCGCTTGCGCGCCCGCCGAACCGCCTGACGCGATTGACGTTCCGCCTCATGGGTGACAGCACAACTATGAATGATGACATGATTTGTCACACCATTGTCATCCGCCATCTGCTTCATCACAGCACTCTCATAATGATTGAGGCGACAGCCTAGTGTGATGACCTTCATAGGTGATGTCATCCCTTGTCTCGTGCCCTCGCCCTTATCTCTCAGCATGTGTCCCATCTCATGTCCCATGCCCGCCCCCTATGGCCAGCCGATAATACGCTTCTTCCATATCAATGACACCCCTATAGCTCATGGCGGCGTCTCCTCTCATCATGACATGCCCATCCTTGAGCCACTCGATATCGAGGCGACCACCATCCATCACAATCGTTGCGCGCCTATCAGTCTGATGTGTCATGGATGCGGCAACAAGACAGGCGCATGCGTTGCTCCCACATGCCTGTGTCGCCCCGCTCCCCCTCTCCCATGTGCGTAAGTAAATCTCATCACGCACGATGACGCGCGCAACACCGATATTCACCCCATCAGGAAAACGCTCATCACGCCCTATCCTCTCCCCTATGACGGATAAGGGAAGAGCCTTGACATCCTCCGTGAAAAAAATGACGTGAGGATTGCCGATATTCACCGCCACACCACGTCCAAGGTCTATCCCGTCCACATCAAAGGACAGATTCTGCGTATCACAGGCATCACGCATGGGAATGTCCCGCCAATCATGGCGCACCCGCCCCATGTCAACACGCACCAAGCCCTCGTGATACTCCACATCTAAAAGAGCCGACTCCGTCTCGATGACATGGTGACGCTCGCCATCCTGTTGATAAAGCCACAAACCAAGACAACGCAACGCATTGCCACATGTCTGCGCATGACTCCCATCCACATTGTAAATGTGGATGGCACGGTCAGCCAAGCCGTCATGACGCGCCTTCGAAAGGATAATCAATTGGTCGAAGCCCACACCCCGATGACGGTCAGAGAGCGCTCCCACAAAAGAGCCAGGCAACGAACGCCCAGAGAAAGAACATCCCATCATGCCTTGCACAGCATGCAAGGCGTCCTCCTCGACCATCATAAAATCATTGCCAAGCCCATGCATCTTGACAAAAGGAAGAGACGTCATGAACCGCTCTATTTTTGGTAACGTTCTTTCCACGTGGCATACGGCATGCCATAGACATGCTCACGCACATCATCATAAGAGACATCAATGCCTCGTTCTTGCGCCGATTCCCGATACCATTTGGCAAGACAATTACGACAAAAACCCGCTAAATTCATAATGTCGATATTCTGCACATCCTTACGCTCGTCCAGATGCGCCAACAGACGGCGAAAAACCTCTGCCTCGATGGACTCCTGTGTCTGACGGTCTACATGCTGAAGAAAAACATGGTCAGCCATCCCTTATACCTCCAAAAACAATACACCCCACAAAGACATGTAGAGGGAAAGACAAACAATGTCCACTCCATGCTGTTCTCCCGCGCCTCCCTTCACACATCGCCCTGTATTTCCTTTGCCATCATCATATCCTGTCGCGCCTTATCCTCTGCTCCCATCCTCTTATAGAGCATACTACGTAGAACGTAATAAGGCGCATGGTTGACATGAAGACCAATGGCATGCGTGACATCCTCTAAGGCATGGGCGTCATCATGCTGACGCCCATACGCCATGCCTCGTCCCGCATAATAGCGCGCATAATACACCCCATCATAGACCCCTTTATGGGGATGATGTTGAATGGCACGGCTGAAATCCTCGATGGCGCGCTTGTCATCCCCCTGCAAAACATACAACAAGGCGCGCTCGTAGTAATAGACGTCTTGTCGAGGCTTGATATTGAGCGCCTTGTCATAATCACGCATGGCATCCCCATACGCCTTGAGCGCCTTATAACACTGCCCTCGCCTGATGTGATACTCTGCCGTCCCTCTCTTATCACATTGGATGGCACGCGTGTATTCCTCAATGGCACGTTCATACGCCTCTCTCGCTCCATGAATATCCCCTCTCTGACCATAATACTCTGCGTTATGTCCCTCTAAACGAAGGGCTGTGCCATAATCTGTGAGGGCGTCCCCATCCCTCCCCATACATTGATAAGCACGGGCGCGCTCCACATAGTATGAAGGCTGGTGAGGGTCATGGGCAATGGCCTCGTTATACATATCAACGGCTCGTTCCGTATACCCTATCCTGCGATAATGGCGCGCACGCACGCAATATCCCGCATGGACGACACCACGCCCTATAAGCGATGTCACACGAGGCCCATGGTCTGGCGAGAGCAAGAGATCACTGCGCACTTCTATGCTGACATGGGGAATGGCGCGCCTCAAGGCATGGCGGTCCAACGTATAGTTGAAAAAACGCCCGTCATACGGCTCGTTATGGCTTACATGGTAAGAACTCTCTGCACGTAAGAATGTCGCCAATATATCAGCAAGACGCCTATCGCCATTGTGAAGTAAACCTATGGCACAGCGACGACGCACCCCATCCTTGAGGGCTGGCGTGAAACTATGCAAGGCAACAATGACGGCTGGATGAGCGCGTTTAATGACATCGTCTATCGCCTTATGCCATACATCAAAAAATTGTGTCTTGCGCCAATGGCGTTCTTCCTCTCCCATGCTTTCATTGCCACGAATGGTCACGCCATCACTGACGGACGCTATCCACCCTTCCGACTCTGGCGCGCGATTATGGTCTACGACAAGGCGGGAATAGCATGCTCCTAAGCCATAACCTGCCACATAGCCCACCATCGCATCAAGCCATGGAGCAACACCATGGTCACCAGCAATATGGGATGTCCGCTCTTTTTCGTCCAAGCCTAACGCAGCAAGACAGCGGGGAATGGCAAAACCCGCATGGTCACCTAAGAATAAGACAGGCCGCCTCGCCTCTGTCCCCTCGTCCATGCCATAATATCGAACGACTGGAGGGTCATCAGCGTGACGCCACATTAGATAGGACAATCCATAGGCAAGACAAAGGACGCCTGATGGACGTCAGGCGTGTAATGACGCATGGGACCGACAGCACTTCGTTCTTGCGCCGCCTTTCGTTGCGCTCTTGTCCATCGCCCATGGAGCGCCATATCACTCCCCCATGCGAACATCATCACACCCCCCACATAACTTGGCACACATGCTTGGTAAAAACGATGGGCTCTATAGAGACGCTTGAGCACATGGTGCGTCCGTTTTATGCTGTCGCCCTGTAGGAATGAGACGCCATTTTGATTAACAAAAATGCCCCCCTCCTTCAAAAGATGTTTGCTATGGGTAAAAAATTCCTCACCAAACAAGGCTTCCCCTGGGCCAATAGGGTCGGTGGAATCAACAATAATAACGTCAAATGTCTTACCGCATTCCTTCACATAAGACGCCCCATCAGCTATGTCCACATGCAGGCGCTCGTTCTCGAAAGCACCAAGACTATGGTCTGGAAGATAGCGACGGCATAAATCAATGACACTTCTGTCTATTTCCACCATGACAACATGCGTCGAAGGATAGCGCAAGAGCTCACGCACCGTGCCACCATCACCCCCACCAATGACAAGAACATCTATGGGACTCGAATCACCCACATGATGACGCCAACAATGACAAGAGACTAAGGCGGGATGGACTAACATCTCATGGTAAATATATTCATCCCGAGACGTCGTCTGTATGACATGATCTAAGGCTAAGACACGTCCCATGATGGGATTATCGAATATGATGAGCTCTTGGTGAGACGTCTTCTCGTGATAAAGAATAGATGACACCGATAGAACGATACGAAACCCCTCATGGAGTGTCTCTTCAAATTGTTTCATAGACACAAAACGCCTCATGCACAGACCATGCCTCCCTCCTCTTACTCTATAAAGCATTTTGATAGTATCACCAAGATCCCACGCACGTTATGGACATCGTGTCAGGGACATGGTTTTACCAGCTACCCTTTTTTAGCTGCTATGGAGGAAAGCGGGGCGACCCATAAAGAGACGGGATGGACACCCATGCCTAGCCTGCTCTACGCCCATAAGACACATCAAGACACCTCACAGGCCGACAAAGGCGTTGAGACCCTTAAAGCGGCTGTTCCCCTCTACAGCAAAAGCCATTCCTATGGCGAATTTGTCTTCGACCATGCATGGGCGCATGCGGCACACAACGCCCATATCCCCTATTATCCCAAAGCCCTTATTGCCGCACCCTTTAGCCCCGTGAATGGGCCAAGAATTCTGCCTTCAACGGCATGCCACGCCCATGACATGCGCGCCTTGTTTCAAACACTCATAGAGTCCATCACCCACCATGGGCTGTCATCCCTCCACGTGACGTTTCTTCCCAGAGACCAAGCTCGTGAGGCCGAGCAAGCAGGATGTCTGACACGCTATGGCATACAATACCACTGGCACAATGATTCTTACGCCAGCTTTGATGACTTCCTCAACCACATGCCCTCACGCAAAAGGAAAAATATCAAAAAAGAACGCCATAGACTCTATCAGCATGACGCCCATGGCTTAGAGATTGGCATGGAACATGCCTCACAGCTGAGCGATGATGATTGGCACAGATTCTACACACTCTATATCGATACCATTGAACGCCACCATAGCTATGCCTACCTGCCTCCGTCCTTTTTTCCTCTCTTGGCACAAAAAATGCCCGACCACATCCTCGTCGCCACAGCGCGCCTCGAAAAACGCGGCGCGCTCCAAGCAGCCGCGCTCCATATCAAAGACGACCATACCCTCTATGGACGCTATTGGGGCGCAACACGCCCATGTCGAGGATTGCATTTTGAACTTTGCTACTATCAAGCCATCATCTATGCCATCGCCCACCATATCCATACCATCGAAGCAGGCGCTCAAGGAATACATAAACTCCTCAGAGGCTACCAACCCCATATCACCTATAGTAGCCACTATATCGTCCACCCACAGTTACGACAGGCTGTGGAGAGATTCCTCCAACAAGAACGCCAAGACATCACCCAACATTATGAAGCGCTAAAACAATACGCACATAGACTCACCCCATAAAGGACGCCCTCTACGGGATACAGCACACAGCACATCCCCCATACAGCACATTATGTGGTGGCGGGTGGCGGGGTCGGTTTTGTGGCGGGTTTTTGCGCTGTGGTGCGCAATATCTTATAGAGTTCGTCCATTTTCAAGGCTTTGTTTGTCTTGATAAGCGCATGAACAGTTTTCCCTCGATGGTTTTTCGACTCGACAGACGCGCCATGGTCTATCAACATATTGAGGGTGGCGGCGCTATAAGCGCCCAATGCCGCCATATGGAGCGGCGTCATGCCATTCGCTGTCGTCGCATGAATATCAGCGCCTTTCGCTAAGAGCGTGCGCGCAATAAGAGAGATGTCGTTATACCTTGTGGCATAATGAAGAGGCGTCCACCCCTTCTTATCTTGAACATCAACATGGCTGCCTTTCTCTATGAGTTTTTCTATGTGGACATATCTCTTGAGTTTGCGCGCTGCCCAATGAAGAGGCGCATGGCCTTGATGGTCTTGGGCGTTGATGTCTGCCCCCGCTGCCAGCACGTCAGCAAACAACGCAAGATGCTTATCCTTCCAGCCATTCCATAAGACATCATGGAGAGGCGTATAGCCATCCTCGTCTTGTGCCTTGACATCTGCCCCTGCCTCTAAGAGCGCATGGAGCGCTGGTTGGTTGCGCCCATAGGCAACATGGTGAAGAGGCGTGCGCCCATAGGCATTGCGCGCATGAATGTCCGCCCCAACAGACAGCAAGTGACGCACGATATGCGCCTCCTTGTTCCATGTCGCCCAATGAAGAGGCGTGTTCTGCTCCGAGTCGCGCCCATGCACATCAGCCCCCTGTTGCACTAAGAGGCGGACAACAAAGAGATGTTCACTCTCTACTGCCCGATGAAGGGGAAGACATCCCTTTTTGTCTTGGGCGTTGATGTCTGCCCCCGCCTTGAGGAGCGTGTGCGTGATACTCTCGTCAGGCGTCTTCGCCCTATCCCACACCACAGCATAGTGAAGAGGCGTCCAGCCATAGACATCTTGAGCGTTGACATCCATACCCTTGTCGAGCGCTGCTTGGATGTCGGAAGCTGTCGCCACCGCCATAAAGGCGCTATCAAGCAACGACTTGTCCTTTGATGTCATAGTATATCCTTGCCCCTTTTACCGCCAGCTTCCTGTAAGAGAGGGGCTATCTTGAGATATTTCCTTTCTGCATCATCAAGAGGCGTGCTCTTCAATTTGTTCCACGCATTCACATCAGCACCCCAAGAGAGTAAGAGCGTTATCACATCAAGATTCTCCTTATACACCGCACAATGTAAGGCTGTGTTGCCATGCACGTTCTGTGCATTCACATCAGCACCGCCATCCAGTAAGAGCCTTATCACATCAAGATTCCCCTTATATACCGCACAATGAAGGGGTGTTCTGCCATCCTTGTCACGCGCATGCACATCCACCACACCATCAGCTAGCAAACGCTCTACCCGCTGGGGGTTGCCCTCCCTCAATGCCTCATGTAAGGCTGTGTCGCCGTTCATCTCGTATCACTCCCGTTCGTCAATCCACGCCATCTGTATCGCCTCTAGAATGGCTTCGTTTGAGGCTTGGGGGTCGTCCTCGAAGTCCTCTAAACCCGTCACCCACGCATGTAAATCCGTGAAACGCAAATTCACGTTATCCTTATCGGGATAGGCCTCCTCTAAGGCCATGGCAATATCATAAGTATCACTCCAACGTAGTCCCATTATCCACCTACCTGCATATTACGCGTGGCCGCGGGCAATGTTACCACCAAGCCATCCAATGCCTTCGTCATGACAATCTGACAGCCCAGACGGGATGTCTCTGTCAAGCCCCACGCTAAATCCAACATATCCTCCTCGTCCTCTGACGCCTCGTCCAATTGGTCATAAAAAGCGCCATCCACAATGACATGGCACGTCGAACATGCCAGCGATCCCTCACATGCTCCCTCTAACGCAATATCGTTCTCGTGGGCTATCTCTAACAGCGATTTCCCTTCCTCAGCGTCTATCTCGTGACGCTTGCCATCAGCCTCAATAAATGTCACTCTCGGCATGTGTCTGTCGCTCCTCACCTCGTCTCGTCTTCGCCAGCGACATCACCAACGGCCTTGCCTCTTAATCCTTGCGCCATGGCATGCTCCATGCGCCGCTGAGCAAAGGCCTGTGTTGCCTCGTCCAATCCTGTTATCGCCTCCTTGATAACGTCTCTTTTATCCTGTTTGAGCGACTCCTTCAAGGTATAAAGCGCCGCCTCGATGGTTTTTCTCTCCTCATCGCTACATAAAGCGCCTGATGACGCCAATGCCTTCTCTACAGCAAGGGCAAGGCGCTCACCCTCTACCCGCGCCTCTCGCCCCAGACGCATCGCCATGTCATCACGGGCATGGGTGATGCTGGCGCGCACCATAGACGCCATCTCATCCTCTGAAACGCCATAGGAAGGCTTGACCTCGATGCTCTGCTTGACGCCGCTCTGTTGCTCTTGCGCCTCCACCGTCAATAAACCATCCACATCAATCGTCAACGTCACATCAATACGCGCCATCCCCGCCGCCATAGGGGGAATCGACGACAACACAAAACGCGCCAAAGAACGATTATCAGACGCCATCTCTCTCTCGCCTTGCACGATATGCAACGACATGGCCGTCTGCCCATCCTGCCATGTCGTGAATGTCTGACGCTTACATACAGGCAATGGCGTATTGCGCATGATCATCTTCTCAGTGAGGCCACCCATCGTCTCTAACCCGAGTGATAGGGGACAGACATCCAATAATAATGTCTGAGCGCCACGCGTGAGGGCATGGGCCTGCAACGCCGCGCCTCTCACAACGACTTCATCGGGGTCAAGGGATGTCAATGCCTCCTTGCCAAAAAAAGCTGAGACGCGCTTGCGTATGAACGGCATACGCGTCACACCACCCGCCAACACGACACCCTCTATCATGCCTCTCTCTTTTTGAGCATCACGCAACACCCCGTCACATATGGCAAGACTCCTCTCCACCAAAGGCGTGACGGCATCTTCTAAACAGCGGCGACTCAGGCTGTAACGCTGTCCCGCCTTATTCTCACCCTCTATATGCTCCTTATGCGTCAGCGCCTCACGATAGGCCCGAAGACGCATCAATTGCTGGTGACGCTCGCCCCCCGTCAAGGACGGCTCATAGCCTTGCTCGAGACACCATGACAACAAGGCATCATCGAAATCATCGCCACCCAACGCACCATCACCCCCTGTCGCTAACACCTGAAAAACACCACGCCTGAGGTGTAACACCGAAAAATCAAATGTCCCGCCACCAAAATCATACACGGCATACAGACCTTCCTGTCCGCTCTCTAAACCATAGGCCAGGGCGGCGGCTGTCGGTTCATTGACTAGGCGCAAAACCTCTAATCCCGCAAGACGCGCCGCATCCTTCGTCGCCAGACGCGCCGCATCATCAAAATACGCCGGCACGGTGATCACAGCACGACGCAATGGAACAGCCATAGACGCCTCCGCCATCTCGCGCATAAAACGCAAAATCATAGACGATAACGCAACCGGCGAATAATGGCGACCCCCTATCACCAAACGCACCATGCCTTGTCCATCATCGCCCCCGCCTTCCACGCCATAGGCCAATGTGTCCTTGACGTTCTTCACGACATCATCATCAATCCCCCTGCCCATAAAACGTTTCACTGACGAGACACAGACGACATCCTTATCACCCCCTTGCTCCATGACGGCAACCGCCTCTGCACCTATCACAATGGGGTTGTCCCGCTTATCCTTGTGAAAACATAGGACTGACGGCACAAAACGCCCGCCTTGTTGGTCGCGCACGATATGCACAGCGCCCTTGTCGCCATCAACGTAAGCCAGCATGGAACGAGTCGTCCCCAAATCAATGCCAATCGCCATGCCATGGTCACCATCGCCACCCTTGCTATCGCGCGCCTTGCTGTGCGGCTTGGGCGTCTCACCGGGCTCATGAATCTGTAAAAGCGCCATCATCACACAAATCTCCCATATGCCTCCATGATGTCCCCATTATATCTCCGTTATATCTCCACTATATCTCCACATATCTCCATAGCGCTATGCCAGCCTTACGTCCTGAAAGGACTCACCCAAGCGCATAAGATAACGCAAACGCACGGACTCCTTATCCATCTTCGGCCAATCCCCTGCCTCATAGGCATCAGCTATCGCCTCCTCACAGGCATGAATCTTATCCTTGTGGTCGCATCGCAACCTTGTTCTCTCTTCATCATCACCAGACGCCACCACGTCGCGCCATTCTAACATCTCTATCAATAATTCTGGGTCATCTATCGTCTTTTGCTCGCGCGCCACCGTTGCCTCATGGCCCACACGCGCCAAGAGGGCGATACTCCTTTTGAGGGGGTCGCATAATACGCCATAACATTCATTGACAGCGGCCGCATTGGACGCCGCAATACGCCGCTCTTTCCCACTGGCGTTGATAAACATGTCGGGATGAAGACGCCTCTGCATGGACAGATAATCCGTCTCTAAACGCCCCATATCCAAACGATACCCCGCCTCATAATTGAAAATATCAAAGGCATCCTGAGACGCCATAAAGGGCTGTAACGCACCACAGAGAGGACACACGGAAATGCCCCCGCCTGTTCTGTTAAATGTCCCGCCACAAGACCAGCATACAAGAGGCGTGTCCCTACCTTGAGCCATCACGCCTAAACATGAAAGGACTCGCCACAGCCACAGCGTCCCTTCTCATTGGGATTGCGAAAGACAAAACCCGACTCTAAATCGTCCTCCACATAGTCCATCTCCGTGCCTATCAAAAACATGACGGCCTTCGGGTCGATATAGAGCATCACCCCATCCACCTCTAACACATCATCGCCAGCGGGAGGCGTGTTGGCATACTCTAAAACATAGGATAAACCAGAACAGCCACGACTGCTCACGCCCAAGCGCAAACCCGCCGTCGGCTTGCCACGCCCACGTATCATCTCCTTGACGCGCGCCACAGCACTCTCTGTTACATGAATCATGGGAGGCATGGGAGACACCACCTGTCGTCACTTGCGGAAAATCAAGCGTGCTTGTCTTGATAATCCTTAATGGCCGCCTTCACAGCATCCTCAGCAAGAATAGAGCAGTGAATCTTCACGGGAGGCAAAGCAAGATGTTCCGCAATATCGGTGTTCTTGATCGCCATCGCCTCATCGAGACTCTTGCCCTTCACCCACTCCGTCACAAGTGAACTAGAGGCAATGGCAGAGCCACAGCCAAATGTCTTGAATTTGGCGTCCTCAATGATCCCCTCCTCATTAACCTTGATCTGCAACTTCATGACGTCACCACATGCGGGAGCACCCACCAATCCCGTCCCCACATCCTTAGACGTCTTGTCCATCGAGCCGATATTGCGCGGCTTCTCGTAATGGTCAATCAAACGTTCGCTATATGACATAGTCTCTTATCCTCCATCACTTGCCGTATATTGATACACCTACACCCCCGATGAACCTCCTGTAACGATAATATAGGATAGGTGGGTGTGAAAGCAAAGTGTTTTGTGCACTCTTTTTTCGTCACACCCACGTCCGTTCCTTGTGTCCGTTCCTCGAGGTCAATGGTGCGCCCACTCTATCTTGCTGATATCGATGCCCTCCTGCGCCATCTCCCACAGAGGACTCATCTCACGCAAACGCTCAACGTTGGATACAATGGACGCAATGGCCTGGTCCACATCTTGTTCTGTAGAAAAACGGCCAAAGCCGACACGTAGGCTCGTATGCGCCAACTCCTCATTCACGCCTAAAGCGCGCAAAACATACGAAGGCTCAAGAGATGCCGACGTACAGGCAGAGCCAGAGGAGAGCGAGAGGTCCTTAATCCCCATCATCAATGACTCACCTTCCACATAGGCAAAACTCACATTGATATTGCCGGGGATACGATGCTCTAAGTCGCCATTGACATAAGTGTCTTGGAGCTTGTCTTGAATGCCTTTGAGAAAACGCTCGCGCAAACCATAAAGGCGTTTATTTTCTGCCTCCATCTCCTTGCTGGCAATGGCACACGCTTCGCCCAACCCGACACAGAGAGGCGTGGGAAGAGTCCCCGAACGCATCCCCCTCTCCTGTCCGCCTCCGCTCATAAGAGGGGCGATACGCACACGAGGCTTACGGCGAACGTAAAGAGCGCCAATACCCTTCGGACCATAGAGCTTATGCCCTGATATGCTCATGGCATCAATGTTCATGGCATTCACATCCAGAGGAATCTTGCCAACGGCTTGGGCACAATCGCTGTGGAAAAAAACCTTACGCTCACGGCATATCTCGCCTATCGCCGCCAAAGGCTGAATAACACCTATCTCGTTATGAACCCCCATAACCGATACAAGAGACGTCTTGTCCGTTATGGCATCCTTCAAAACATCCAAGTCCAGCAAACCATTAGAACGCACAGGCAAATAGGTAATCTCAAACCCCTCTTGAGACAAATGACGACACGACTCTAGCACGCATTTATGCTCCGTCACGCATGTGATGATGTGATTCTTTCTGTCCTGATAAAAACGAGCAATGCCCTTGATGGCGATATTGTTAGACTCCGTCGCCCCTGAGGTGAAAATAATCTCCTTAGGGTGCGCACCGATAATGGACGCCACATGCTCACGCGCTTCCTCTATGGCCGACTCAGCCTCCCAACCATAGACATGGTTGCGCGAGTGAGGATTGCCAAAATACTCTAAAAAATAAGGCTCCATCGCCTTAAAGACACGGGGGTCGGTCGGCGTCGTCGCCTGATAGTCCAAATAGATTGGCTTGCCCTGTGTGCCGTTTTTCTGTGCGCCGTTTTTCTGCTTGCTCATCGTTCTGCCTCTTACACTATAATCTCTCCCCCTGCATATGTGAGGGATATAGAGAGACACCCTGTGCTTGTCAAGATAAATATCACGCTCCCCGTAACACCTTATGCGGTGACACCTTATGTGGTGACGCCTGTTCTATCGTCCCAAGCACGTCCTCGAGGGCGACTAAGGCGTGCGCGACGTCGCTTGCCCTCGTCTGCCATCCGAAACTGATACGTATGACGCTGTCTATGGCCTCTCCCTGTCCTATGGCACGAAGAAAGCGCGATGGCTTGCCTTGTGCCACGCTACATGCTGAGCCTCTGCTCACGGAAACGCCATGCTGGTCCAAGCCTATAACCAATGTCTCGGCGCGATAAGAAGACAGCGCACAAGCCGTCGTATTTGGCAAGCGTAAGACATCATCATGGATAATCTTAACGGGACGATGGAAAGTCGCGCCCAGCGCCTTCACCCCGTCCTCCCATTGGCGACGCCACGTATGCCAACGCGCCACTTGCTCCTCGACATTCTGTGTTGCCCGTTTGACAGCTGCGGCAAAACCAACAATGGCGGGGACGTTCTCACTCCCACCACGCAACCCCCCTTCTTGGCCGCCACCAAAGAGAAGCGGGTATGGTGTCGCCTCTATACCAGACCATCCGCCACCAAAGAGATAAAAAACACCAACGCCATGAGGACCGCCCATCTTGTGGGACGACAGAGAGAGAGAAAAACAGCCCTTGCCAGCGCCGTGAGCGCCATGCGCCATGCCATCAATATCCAATGCCATACGTCCCAACATTTGCGCGCCATCGATGTGCATGGCAATGGCATGCTGCTCAGCCCATGCCATATAGTCCTCGAGCATGTCTTGTTCATACATGACGCCACTTTCATTATGCCCCCACGTCAAGACAAGGAGGATAGATGGCGACGAGTCCGCACAGAGACCAATATGTTCCGCCATGTCTTGCACGTGTGAGAGACGCATACGCCCATCTCTGCCCACTGGCACAATATGGAGCTTGCTCCGCCCAGCGCGATGAAGCGCATGAGCGCCAACCCAAAGGGAGTCATGCTCTGCCTCGCTCATGATGATATGCTCCCAATGACACAGACGTAAAGCCATGTTGTTCGACTCGGTGGCCCCTGAGGTGAACATGAGACTCCCGTCCCGCATGTTGGTATGCGTCATCACGGCTTGACGCGCTTGTGCTAAAGAGGCTCTCGCATGACGCCCATCCCTGTGAGGAGAAGAAGGATTACCCAACCCTCCTTCATAGGCGCGATTGACAGCCGATAATGCCTCAGGCATGATAGGCATGCTGGCATTATTATCAAGATAGACACGCACCTGACGACTCCTCTCTCTCCCCGTTGGCCTATAGGCTCTTCTTTTATCATAGATCATGTTGCATGCATGGCGTTATTCGTGCTACCTTCCCCTCTGGCGAAAGCCCGAACAATGAATGAACGAAAGACAACGATACTCTGTGAGGAGGACACACAATCATGCGCCATACGCTTTTTCATCATGATGGGATGAGGCTCGGCATCAGGGTCGCCCTCAGAGTCTTTGTGAGAGCCTTGAGGACTGGGCTCGTCTTGAGCGCTATCCTATGGCCCGTTTCATCTTATGCCCATCTCACAGCACTTCCCCATAGCCATGAGACTCGTTCCTCCGCTCTTATCGATGCTCATGTGCAAGCCTACAAGGACGCCTGTGCCATCGCCTATGACAAGCAAGCATATAGAGACGCCATCATGGCGTGCAGTGCCGTTATTGACTCACAAACGGAGGACTCGTATCTCCTTGCCCTTGCCTATACCTACAGGGGAATCAGTTACGCCTATGAAGGACGCATGGAGGAAGCCCTTGCCGATTATGCTCGCGCCAAGCCATTGCATGCGCACATGCAGGACGCTCGCCAAACGGGGAATACGCCTGTCCTCCATGATGGAGACGCGCCGCTCAGCAACAATGGCGTATCATCAGCAGAAGACGAGTCATCAGCCCTCGAAACAGCCTTGTCATTATTGGGAAGCCTTATCTATGGCGTCTTCTATGCCGTCTATAAGGCGGTATCCTTTCTGTTCACCATCGTTCTTGTGGCGCTTTAGAGAACAGAGGCGCGCTCACAACATATCACAGACATGGGTGGCCCCGCCGATGGTCAGGAGAGCATGACACAAGACTATTCTTCTTCCTCTCGTTTCTTATTTCTTGCTTTCTTGTTCTTTTTCTTGCCTTTTCCCTTATACCCTAAATCATAGGCTTTCTGCCTATCCGCCCGCCCTTCCTCTTGATAGCCACTTTCCATACGGGCGACACTCCTGTGATAATAGGCATCTGCCCAATCTGAGCGCCGTTCCAAGGCGGCATTGAAATCATTAATGGCGCGCGCCCACCGCCCGCGTCCTTTCCAAAACATGGCGCGTTTATAATAGGCTTCGGCATTTTCTGGGTCTCTCTCGATGGCGGCATCGTATTTTTTCACCATCTCATCTTCGTTATCGGCGTCGTCATCCTCGCCACTTCCAAATCGTCGGAAGATTCTAAAGAAGGATTTTCCTCCTCCGCCACCACCAGCAACGTGATAGACGTCATGCCCTTCATATGTTGTCACGCCTGTTGTCGCGCCCGTTGTTGCGCCATGGGCTCTCTGAGGCAGAGCATGGTCGGCTCGTGCCATGTCGGCATCAAGCCATGTCATCATGGGGCATAGCGCCATCCCCAAGACACAGCATATCCTTTTCCTGTTCATCAGCTTGTTCCTCCATATGTGCGTGCGCCCTGCCCTTGTCTCTCTGCCCGTTGGTGTGAGTATAAGGCATGGCGAGGATAAAAGCAATGCCATCCTCGCCATTCAGTTTTTCTGGTTCTTTTTTTTGTCTTTATCCTTTTTATTTTTGCCCTCATCTTTATTTTTGTCTGTATTTTTGTCTTTATTTTTGCCTCTCTTTTTTCCTTGCTTATCGGGTTTATCGGGGGCGAAGAGGCCTCGCATGCCTCGTCCCATCCCTCCTCCCATCCCCATACCGCCAAGTCCCCGAAAGGCGCGTTCCTTTTGTCCCTTATTGCTTTCTCCTCCCTTTTTTGCGTCATCGCCGCCAAAGAGCCAGCTAAAGAAGCCGACAACCATCATACAGAGGATGACGATAAGGCGTATCCCGCCAAAACCGCCCATGCCTCGCCCGCCCATGCCTCTTCCCATCATCCCCATACCGCCTCCCATACCGCCCCTCATACCGCCCATGCCTCCTTTTCCCCTCTTTCCCATGCCTCCTGTCAAGCGTCGCATGCGTAGCATTTGTCTGAACATTGCTCTCTCTCCTCTATGATGGTGTGGATGTTTTGTTTCTGTGTGTCCCTTTTTCAATATGGGCGATACGTTCGCGTAGCGCTGCGATTTCTCTCCATAGGGGGTCTTCTGTGCTTTCTTCTAGTCCGTAGGGGACGAAGTCTGGCGCTTGTTCTGTATTTTTACGTCCGCCGACAGTTCGTGCGGGTATGCCGACGACGGTTTGCCCTGCCTTCACATGCGTGATGACGACAGCATTTGCGCCAATGCGTGCGCCATTCCCCACCATGAGAGGGCCGAGGACTTGTGCGCCAGAGCCGACAATGACATAGTCGCCTAAGGTTGGGTGTCGTTTGACCGAGACTTGCGCTTTCGAGTCGATGGACGGAGAGAGTCCGCCTAGCGTCACGCCTTGGTAGAGCGTGCAATGGCGTCCTATCTCGACGGTTTCACCGATAACCAAGCCAGCCCCATGGTCGATAACGAGTCCTTCACCGAGGCGCGCGGCGGGGTGTATTTCTATATGTGTCACGAATCGGTTCATGTAGCTTAACAGGCGTGCGAGGAAATGCAAGCCCCATCCCCATAGTCTGTGTGCCATGCGGTGGAGGAGCAAGGCGTGAAATCCCGGATACAAGAAGAAGACGTGCCATCGAGAGCGCGCAGCGGGGTCTCGTTGACAAAAGGCGCGTAAATCATTAGAAACGATAGAGAGGAAAGACATACTGACGTCCGTAGGGGCATAGAGAGAGTGACGCATGGCGCTTGTGAATTGTGCCTTTCATCATACCCTGAGAGCGTCATCAGTGCTACCCTTAAGCATCATAGCCGACAAAGACGGAGCATACCATGTCCAAGACACAGAAAGACGCGCCATCCATGACGTCCCCGCCAGCGACAGCGACGACATCGCCAGAGATAGACGCCTATAGCGATGCCATCAAGGACCATCCACAGGACGCCACCCTTTATAACAATCGCGGTGTTGCCTATCACAAGCACAAGGCATGGCAGCGCGCCATCGAGGATTACACCAAAGCCATCACCCTTGCGCCGGACAATGCCTCTTTTTATAGCAATCGCGCCTTTAGTCACGCCCGCGCTCAGGCTTTCCAGCGCGCCATCGAGGATTGGTCCAGCGCCATTGCCTTACAGCCAGACCATGCGCCTCATTATTGTCGTCGTGCTGATACATACCATGCCGTAGGCGACCGCTTGCGCGCCATCGAGAACTACACCAAAGCCATCGCCATCGCCCCAGACAATGCCGATTATTACGGGAAGCGCGCTAGCGCTTACGTGAGGAAGGGGGATAAGGGTGACCGTTTGCGCGCCATTGCCGACTATGGCAAGGCGCTCGAGATAGAGCCAGACAACCCTATTTTGTATAACAATCGTGCGCGCACCTATTACAGCCGTGGGGATTACAAGCAGGCCATCGACGATTACGCCAAAGCCATCGCCCTTGCGCCAGAGGATGCGACTCTTTACTACCATCGTGGCGACGCCTATCATGGCGCTGGTGAGAAGGAGAAGGCCATTGCCGATTATTCCAAAGCCATTGCGTTAAATCCTCATGACGTCTCTTTTTACAATGGGCGCGCCAATGCCTATGTGAAGAAGGGGGATAAGGGCGACCGCTTGCGCGCCATTGCCGACTATAGCAAGGCGCTCGAGATAGAGCCAGACAACCCTATTTTGTATAACAATCGTGGCAACACGTATTATAGCCGTGGCGATGATGCCCAAGCCCTGCATGACTACAACCGCGCCATTGAGCTCAATCCGTCTTATGGCGTGGCCTATCAGAATCGAGCCTATCTCCATAACAGGATGGAGCATATCGAGGAAGCCCTTGCTGATTTCACCCGCGCCATCGAGGAGAGCGCAAAGGAGGTGACGCCAGCCGAGTCTCTCTATACCAATCGGGCCGTGATGTATGGGAAGCTAGAGCGGTGGGACGAAGCCCTTGCCGATTGCGACCGCGCCATTGCCATCAATCCCCGTGAAGCCGTGATTTATGGCTATCGAAGCACAGCCTATCGCCATCTTGGGCGCGAGCAAGAGGCGCAACACGACCAAGAGACAGCCCGTTCCCTCACCGACAAGGCGCGCCATGACACGTGACATGCTTGGCGGGTGGGATAGCGTGCGGAGTTATAGGCGTCCCGCCATAGCTGTGCCCGCCATTGCCGTGTGTCTCTCTCTCATGCCTATCATCGCCCCTGCGCCTCCTGCCTATGCTGATACTGGCGAGGCGACCATGCCCCGCGCCATCCCCCTCAGCGAGCGTGACGCCACTGCCCTCAAGCATATCAAGTTTTGCGGCGCCTTCATCGCGCAAGGCGCTCTTGACCAAGCCATCACAGAATGCTCTGACGCCATTGCCCTCAATCCTCAGGACTCCATCACAGCCCTCGCCTATTTCAATCGCGGTGTTGCCTATGGCAATCAACAGAATTGGCGCCATGCCATCACCGACTATACAAAGTCCATCGCCCTCAATCCCGACGATGCCGACGCCTATCACAATCGTTGCTTTGCCTACAACAGTCAAGGCGACTATAGCCATGCCATCAAGGATTGCTCCATTGCCCTCACCCTTGACCCCCGCTACGTCACAGCCTACAACAATCTAGGGTTTGCCTATCGTCTTCGTGGCGACTATGCCAAAGCCATCCAGCAATACACCATTGCCTTAGGGTTAGAGCCTGATAGGCGTCTGCAATCGGTGGCTTATCGCAATCGCGCCGCCTCTTATTATCTGTATGGCGACTATCATGCGGCCATCGAGGATTATGACTCTCTTTTGGCCCTCTCTCCCGATGACAAGGAGGCCTATAATTTACGTGGGTTCACCTATATCACCCGTGGCATGCGCCGCCCAGAGAACGACAATGATAGCAGCGACGATTATGCCAGCGCCATCCGCGACCATAGTCGCGCCATCGCCTTAGACAGCGCCTATGCCGATGCCTATCGCAATCGTGGCGTTGCCTATCACCAGCAAGGAAAATATGGGGATGCCATCCAAGATTATAACCGCGCCTTAACCCTCAATCCCCAGGACGCCCTTGCCTATAGCAACAGGGGATTCTCTCACTACAAGCAAGGCGCGCTCATAAGCGCCATAGAGGATTATACCCGCGCCATCGCCTTAGATGACGACAATGCGCTCACCTACTATAACCGCGCCATCGCCTATTACGAGCATGGCGACAAAGGCAAGGCGCAAGCCGACCTCACCCGCGCCGCCCAGTTAGGCGACAGCCACGCCCTTGATATGTTAGAACGCCTTGATTTTTAATTTAACGAGGGCGGATTTTTCTAAAAGCCGATAAGACCTTGTCCCCCAAAATGTATCTGAAAAATACCTGTGTCTAATATATCTCTTCCCAGTAGCACATGGTATTTATCTGTAAATCCCTTATATTCGGGTAATTGACCTCTTTTTGTATAGACCACGCCCATGGGAATCTCAATGTTGACAAAAAATGTTTTTGCTTTCGTCGTCCCCGAAACTCACAGAATAGTAACCGAGGTCCACTGGAACATCTGTAATCATATGGACGCTATAGTTTCTATCCTTGAATTTTTCAGACGCATATTCGTGAGCGTCTTCCACTTTGGAGAAGGTCTTAACAAGGTTTCCATCACGCATAAGGGCAAACTTGCCCACATCTTCCACCCCAAGAGAAGGTATCTTTTTCTTAAGGGCTTCTAGATTTCTTTCCAGGTGCTCAAAATTTTCTTCCATCATCACGCCTCAGACGTTTAACGCCCCTCATGTTACGTAACGTATTGTATCCCACATTGCAAACGTTAATGCCTTGACAAAGGGACGTTCTCTTGTGTAGGGTAGCACTCTACACAGGATAAAGGAGCGGGCGTTAAGAATACACACCCACAAAACAACGCACACGGAGTGAGACAATGAAGACATCGACCCCCCGACAGCATTTTAATGACAGCATTATCAAGCGCGCCATCCTCAGCCTGTTCGCGCTGCTGAGCCTCAGTGCCTGTGGCAGTGAGCGCGAATTTGGCGGCGCGAGCTTCATCAATGGCATTCCTGTGACATCAGGGATGGCACAAGGCGTGACCGAAGGGCGCGCCTTTGGTGTTTTTGGCGACAATGGCGGGCTTGTGGCTGTTATCAATAATGGCGCGATCATGGCCGATGACGGCACAGAGCTTGGCACGATAGAGGCAACCACCGCCACACTCACGGGAACATATACCTCAGGCGTCACCCTCTTTGTCTCCAATGCCCGTTTGCGCGTCCTTGATAGTGATGGCAATGCCTTGTCGGATGGTGATTGTATCAGTCATAGCGGCGTTAATATCGTCTGTGTGCGCGGCAACCATGTGCGCGGGCCCGGTGATGTCTATTTCCGTGAGAGCGATGACATCGATGGCACACGCTACATTATTGCCACCATTGACGAAGCGGGGACGCGTCCCCTACGGACAAATCGCGCAGGGGATAATGAAGGCAATGACGCCTATATTGTCGGTATCAACAATGACGGCGAGGCGCAAACCATCGATGGCGATAGCGTCAAGATTGCCGATGAAGAGGATGGGAGCGTGCAAACCATCACCGCCGAGACATGCACAGGCGGTCGCCTTGTG
>JACONL010000011.1 GCA_014332745.1 Alphaproteobacteria bacterium GM7ARS4
CAGGCACGCGCTATAGCGTTTTAGGGTATCCCCTATCGTGCGGCTGAAAAAGATGGCATGTAAGCTCTTGCGTGTTTGGGCTGTCTGCATTGTCATAGATCCTCGTTTTGTCGTGGTTGTATGGGTGGGGGTTCTCTTCGTCCCCTCCGCTATTGTTTGTCCTCCTTTGTGATAAACACAAGGAGAAGCCTAGCATGGAACAGAGAAAACGTCAAGGCTTTTCCCATGCCATGCCCCTCACAAGCCCCCGCCCCCTCAGCCTTCCTCGCCCCCCCTCAGTCTCATGATACCCCTTCCGCGCACCAGCTAGACGCTGTAATAGAGTTTGAATTCTACGGGATGGGGTGTTGTGTTGAGCTCTACGCATTCCTCGCGTTTTAAGGCGCAATAGGCATCAAGCACATCATCGGAGAAGACGCCCCCCTTCTTGAGGAATTCCCTGTCCTGCTCTAGCGCATCGATGGCTTGGTCAAGGCTGGAACAGACGGTAGGAATGTGCGCCAACTGCTGTGGCGGGAGGTCGTAGAGATTCTTGTCCATGGCATCGCCCGGCTCAATACGATTCTCGATGCCATCAAGGCCTGCCATGAGCATGGCGGCAAAGGTGAGATAAGGGTTGGCAGCGGGGTCGGGGAAACGCACCTCGATACGCTTGCCCTTGGGGCTGTTTGTATAGGGAATGCGGAATGACGCCGAACGATTGCGGGAAGAGTAGGCCAGCAAGACGGGCGCTTCAAATCCCGGTATGAGACGCTTGTAACTATTTGTCGTGGGATTTGTGAAAGCATTCAAGGCGCGCGCATGCTTCATCAAACCACCTATGTAATACAAGCACTCTTGAGAGAGGTCGGCATAGTTTGTGCCAGCAAAGAGAGGCTTGCCGTCCTTCCACAGCGATTGGTGGACGTGCATGCCAGAGCCATTATCACCGACAATGGGCTTTGGCATAAAGGTTGCTGTCTTGCCATAAGAATGCGCCACCATATGAACGATGTATTTATACGTCTGGAGCGTGTCGGCTGTCTGAGAGAGCAAGCCAAAGCCAAAGCCTAGCTCGTTCTGTGAAGGGGCAACCTCGTGATGATGTTTCTCTGCTCTAATCCCCGTATCTTGCATGACAGAAATCATCTCGGCGCGCATATCGGTCATGGAATCCACAGGCGGCACCGGGAAATAGCCACCCTTGATACCAGGACGATGGCCTAGATTGCCTCCCTCTAGCTTGAGACCAGCGCTGTAAGGCCCTTCCTCAGACTTGAGACGATAGGCCATGTAGTTCATGTCTGTCTTAATCCTGACATCGTCAAAGACAAAGAATTCTGCCTCAGGCCCAAAATATGCCTCGTCGCCAATACCGACGCTCTTGAGATAGGCTTCGGCATTCTTGCTGATAGAGCGCGGGTCGCGGCTGTACGCCTGCCCTGTGGACGGCTCGGTGACGTTACAGAATATGACAAGAGTCTGCTGGGCTGTGAAAGGGTCGATGAAAAAGGAATTGCTGTCCATTTTTAACATCATGTCGGACTCGTTGATGTCCTTCCAACCAGCAATGGACGAACCATCAAACATGATGCCGTCCTCGAATGTCTCCTCGCTGATGGTCGAGGAGGTCTGCACCGTGTGCTGCCACTTTCCCCTGAGGTCGGTGAAACGCAAATCAACGAACTTGATGTCCTTCTCCTTAATGGTCTCTAATAGCTTCTTAACTGACATGGTCCTCTATGCTCCTATAAAATGTTCTTGCCACGTTCGCCCGTGCGGATACGGATAACCTCCTCGACTGGCGATATGAAAATCTTGCCATCGCCAATGTGCCCTGTGGCGGAAGCACGTATAATGACATCGATCGCCTCATCTACCATACCATCATCCATGATGACGTCAAGTTTCACTTTTGATAAAAAATCAACGACAATGTCAGCGCCAAGATACGACTCGGTATGCCCCTTCTGCCTGCCAAAACCCTTGACTTCAGTCACGGTGATGCCATCAATGCCTAGCGCATGCAACGCATCCTTCACAGCGTCAAGCTTGAACGGCTTGATAATGGCTTCGACTCTCTTCATCCTGCGCTCTTTCTGGTCAACCCCTCTGTCTTTGACACGGACTATAGCATGATGTTGCCTCGAATCCCATGCGATCTCGTCCCTTGAGAAGACTTTTTTCTTGCCGTCTTTTGCCTTATAATAACAGAGACGGCATACCCCCCCATGAAAAACATGGGGGAAACATATGAAAAACATATTTGATAGGAACATAAAGGACAACAGCCATGACCATCACGACACAACGTATTGCCCTGTGTGGCACACTCCTCGCCCTCATCGCATGTGACGGCGTGCCTCGACACAACGCGACTATCCTGTGGGAACGCCATGATTTGGCAACCCCCGAATCCGCGCTCTATGATGATGAAAGACGCGTCATTTATGTCTCCGTCATGGACGGCGGCCCCACCGATAAAGACAGCAAAGGCGGTGTCGCCATCCTCAGTGATACGGGTGAGATGACGGGTATGCTGGTGGACTCCCTCCATGCTCCCAAAGGAATAGGGCGCTATCAAGATACGCTCTATGTGGCCGACGTGGATAGAATCGTTATCATCAACCGCTATGACGGAACACACCGATTCATCGCTGTGCGCCATGCTCAATTCCTCAATGATGTGACGGTCGATGATACAGGTATCGTCTATATATCGGATATGGTCACGGGTCTCATCCATATGCTCCCCCATGATGGAACGGCTCAGGATCTGACGCATATGACACATAAAGATGTCCCTCACCCTAACGGCTTGCTCTGGAGCAAAGACGGGCTGTGGATCGCTGGGTGGGGACAGGGCATGCAGGAGGATTTCTCAACCGATGGGTTAGGACGCCTCTCTCTTTATGACAAAGACACAGAAACACTCACCGCCATGACAGAGCCTTTAGGCAATCTCGACGGTATCGTTAAAGATGTCCATGGACGCCTCCTTATCACCGATTGGGGCGGGGGTGGCGTGTTCGTCTATGATGACGGCGACGTATACCTCGCCTATGATACAGAGAAAGGAAGCGCTGACATAGGCTACCGAGAGGATGATGACACGCTGTTCCTTCCTATGATGTTGGAGAACCGAGTCATGGCGCTCACCATTCCCTAAGGCGATAGGCATGCGCAGACAGACGATGAACATAAAGCCTATGATACCCCCCATGATACCTTGCGTGGTCTTGTCCCTCATGCTTGGCGTCATGGTCTGGCACGCCCTTGCTGGACAACGGGGATGGCTGGCGATAGCGGATAAAAAACAAGAGATGGTCACTTTGCGGGATGAACTGGACGGACTTCAGCGCATACAGGCGCAATTACAACAGAATGTCCTCGCTCTGGATGAAGAAACCCTCAATCTCGATGTCCTCGAAAAGCACGTCCGACACCAACTCGGCTTGTACAGGGAAAATGAACGAGTCTTCCACTTCTCAACAGAATGATACGCCATCCCCAGACGACACATTATCCCTCTCACGCCAGTAAAACACGCGTGCCCGCCGCCACAAGCCCGCAAGCTATCGCATTGGCACGTCACATACGCCAAGCGCGCCTCCATACCGTGTGTGAAGAAGCCGCATGCCCCAACAGAGGGCTCTGTTGGGCGCAAAAGCACGCGGCCTTCATGATCTTAGGAAAACACTGCACGCGCCGTTGCGCCTTTTGCAATGTCGCCCACGGGCGACCAAAAGGCTTTGTCGATAGCGATGAACCCAAACGCCTCGCCATGTCGGTACAGCGTCTCGGCTTGTCCCATGTCGTCATTACGTCAGTGAATAGAGACGACCTCGATGATGGCGGCGCCTCGCATTTTAGCGCATGTGTGAGAGAAATCCGCGCCTTCTGTCCGCGCACCACCATAGAACTCCTCGTGCCAGACTTCCTCCATGCCCTTGATAGCCTGCTGACTGAACCACCAGATGTCCTGAATCACAATATCGAAACGGTGCCACGGCTCTATCGCACCATGCGGGCCGGCGCGCGCTACGAACGAAGCCTGCGCCTCCTCCATGACGCCAAACAACGCATGCCGTCACTCTTTACAAAATCCGGCATGATGGTGGGGCTTGGCGAAGACACACAGGAAGTCGCCGCCGTCATGGATGATTTGCGCCATGCGCACGTGGATTTCCTCACCATCGGCCAATATCTCAGACCAACAGCACAGCACGCTCATGTCGTAGAGTATGTGCCTATGACGCGCTTTCGTCATTATGACGCTATGGCGCGCCATAAAGGCTTTTTGCTCGTGGCGGCATCGCCTCTCACACGCTCCTCCTTCCATGCTGACACCGATTTTCAACGCCTGCAACAGGCGCGCCAACGACAGCTTAAAACACAGACGAGCCAGCAAAGCCCTCACGCTACGCCACGCCAACACTAAAGCACAGACCCAACGTGTTCAACCATACAGAAAAACGCATCACCGCCTATCGCCCACAGCAATTGTTCGATATGGTGGCCGATGTGGAAGCATATCCTCTGTTCCTGCCTTGGTGCGTTGATGTGACGATGTTGTCTCGCCAAGATGATTCCTTTGTCGCCTCTGTGAGCGCTGGCCATAAGCACATACGCTATCGCTTTACATCCCATGATACGTTGTATCGCCCACACAACGACAATGACGGCGCATGGCGTATCCGCGCCGTGAGCCATGACGGACCCTTTCGTTCCCTCCACAATGAATGGGTGTTCCAGCCACATGCGAAGGGTTGCGCCTTAGCCTTTACCATACGATTCGAGTTCGCGTCCCCCATGGCAACGATGCTCTTCAAACCCTTATTCTCACGGGTTGCCTACTCGATGGTGGAAGCCTTCGAAAAGCGCGCACGCCATCTTTATGGCTGATGCAGGTAGTGATGGACCATGCGCAAACTCCGTTCCGCCGCTTGCTGACGAATCTCGGCACGAGAACCCGTGATATGATGATGCTGGCACAGCACCTCTGTCTCGCGGGGAACAATCAACGCCATATAGACCGTGCCAACAGGCTTCCCCGCACTTCCCCCACTGGGGCCAGCGATACCCGTGATGCTGATGGCAATGTCGGCACGGGCATGGGCTAATGCGCCTTGTGCCATGGCTTGTGCTGTCTGTTGTGATACCGCCCCATGCGCCTCTAGGCATGACAGAGGCACGCCAAGCATGGTCATCTTTGCATCATTGGCATAGACGATATAGCCCTGACAGAAACTATGGGATGAACCCGCATGCGCTGTGAGATACGTAGAAAGAAGACCTCCTGTGCATGACTCAGCCGTCGTCATCTTGTGATGATGCTGGCGACAGTAGGCGCAAATCTCTTGAGAGAGCCTCAGGGAGAGCGCCATAGAGGCAGAGAGGGTATCAAGACACGTCATCGCCATCATATCAAAAAAGAGACGCAAAGAGCAGAGGAACAAGGAGAAACACACCAGCCGCCATGACAGCCGCCGCAACGTCATCATGCATAAGGGCAAGAGCCTGTGGCCCCATATGTTCTAGCTGGCGAATGGGAGGGGGCTTGACAATGTCGAAAAAACGAAACAAGATAAAGCACACGCCATAGTCATACAGGCTCTGGCTCTGTGTGAGCCAAAGTGTCAAGGCTTGTCCTACGACTTCGTCGATAACGATATGGGGCGGGTCGGCATGGCTCTCTGTTGCGCGCTCTGTTGCGAGAAGGATATGGCTCGCCCACGTGCCTAGGATAAAGAGGAACAGCAACAGCACAGGAAGGCTGGCCGTGATGATGACAGCAATGGCAGGGGACGCATAAGACTCCCCTATTCCCTCGACGATACTATGGGCTGTAAAAAGAACAGCAGTCGTGATGGCACTGGTGAGGGTGCCGGGCCAACGAGTCCTATACCCTAAGCCACAACATGTCGCCACCAAAAGCGCCCATGGGCGCTTCGAAGGACAGCCATGGGAAGACGGCATGACGCTATCCCTGTAGGCGGTGCTGAGGCGCGCACACAAGCGTGACTGTCGCCTGAGCGGCTATCCCTTCCTCTCGCCCACAAAAGCCAAGTTTTTCACTCGTGGTCGCCTTGACGCTCACACGCTCTACAGGAATGTGAAGAAGAGACGCCATGTTCTCACGCATGGCTGTGCGTATAGGCGTGATTTTTGGCCATTCACAAATCACCGTTATATCGCAATGGGTGATGATATAGCCTCTTGCCTGTGTTCGCTGGACGGCATGGCGGAGAAATAAGGCAGAGTCCGCCTGTCGCCATTGCGACTCTGATGGCGGAAAATGAAAGCCAATATCCTCTTCGGCAAGAGCCCCAAACAGAGCATCGGTCAAGGCATGGAGAACGACATCGGCATCGGAATGCCCCGCAAGCCCGCGCGGTGAGGGAATATCAATCCCCCCTAAAATCATCTTTTCCCCTTTTGCCAACGCATGGACATCAAACCCGCTCCCCACGCGAATATCGGGAACAGACACTGCTCCGTAGGACGATGATTTTTGTGTCGTTGCAGGCTGAGAGGGCATGTCGTGCTGGGATGTTATCTTGCTGTTCTGGGTCTCTCCCTGAACGATAGAGACAGGAATGCCTTGCCGTTCGGCAAGGATGGAATCGTCACTTGCTGGACAAGGATGGCACTGTTCCTTCATATGGGCTTGGTAAATGATGTCGAATCGAAAGCCTTGTGGTGTTTGGGCGCGTTTGACGCAATCACGGGACAATGTGGTGAGGACATCGTCTCCCTCCACTTGTTTGATGGTGTCGACGATATCTAAGACGGGAAGAACGGCTTGCTTTCTCTTTGTGTGAAGCGCATGGGTGATGCGCCCGATGAGTCGCGGCGAGAGGAAAGGGCGGGCTGCATCATGGATAAGGACATAGTCCACAGGCGTCTGTGCTGTGGCAAGGGCTTTGAGTCCGTGATAAACGGATTGCTGTCTGGTTGCTCCTCCATAGACGGGAGGGCGGAGCTTCTTTTTAATAGAAGGGTGTCGGTCGGTCCACTGGACGGCATGGGTATAGGCCGTTACGTCATCTCTTCGAATCACGACTTGGACGGTATCGATATGGGGATGGGCGATGAGCGTTTCGAGGCTATGGGCTAAGAGAGGGCGTCCATAGAGGTTCTGATATTGTTTAGGAATGGGGGTTTTATGGGATGTCTTCTCGTGCTGTGAGGCATGGAAGCGCGTGCCACTTCCGCCGGCGACAATGAGGGCTGTTGTATGCATCGAAGGACATGTGTCTTATGGTGGCGTGCTCCCACCCCCCATCTACATCAAGACGGCTTGCTTGTCCATAAGAATCATGCGGGAGACTCATGCGGGACAGTGCGCTGCTGGCGTTGCGCGTCCTCGTCACGATGGTGCGTTTGTGCTTCGTTGCTGTTCGAGATGGGTATAGGTGGGGTTGGGGAGTCCCTTTTTCATGGCCTTGATGCTGATACGTTCGGAGAGGGCGCTATCAATGGGTTCAATGGAGCGTATGATCTCAAAACGTGTGAGAGGAGAATCCGCTTTCAGAAAGGCGGACGGGTTATAGGCTATCCTGTCTTTTTGGGCGTTATGGCGCTTGAGGGCATGGGTGAAGGCCTTTTTGAGGGCATTCTGTTTGTAAGTTTGCCATTTTTCGCCACGAAAAGAACGTAAGGTGATGAAACGGAGGGCTCTGACACTATGCTCGCGCCAACGTTTTCCGGGTATGGAGGTAATGGGTTGGTCATCGGAATCGCTACGTTCGGCCGCGCGCACGAAATGTTGCAAGGGGGTCTTGCCATAGAGTGAGAGCATGGTCGTCTTTTCTTGTCTTGCTTGATAGGATGTCTTTTCCCTATAGTGAAGGTTAGGCGGCAACATGTTGCATATGTTTTTATGTGGGGATAGAGATGAGGATAAAGATGGGTGTCGTGGGTGGTGGCGCATGGGGGACGGCGCTCGCCCATGTGATGGCGTCCCACGGGTTGGATGTCGTGCTGTGGGCTCTCGAGAAAGAGACGGTGGATGACATCAACGGCAGGCATGAGAATAAGACATGGCTTGCCGATGTGCCTTTACATGAGGGGCTTCGCGCCACAGGGGATATGGCGGATTTGGACGCCTGTGATTATCTTTTTATGGTGTCGCCCACCCAGCATGTGCGCGATGTGAGTCAGAGTCTCTGCGCTTCTCTCTCTTCCCCTGTGCCTATTATTGTCTGTTCCAAGGGGGTCGAGCTCAAGACAGGCATGCTTCTCCATGAGGTGCTACGACAGACAATGGCACGCCATGACGTCCTTGCTCTTTCGGGTCCCAGTTTTGCTGAGGAGACGGCGCGTATGCTCCCGACAACGGTATTGCTGGCGGGAGAGAACAGAAAGCAAGCACAACGTCTCTGTCGTCATCTGTCCAGTGCGACGTTTCGTCCTTATGTGGGGACTGACGTGGTGGGGTGTTTGTTGTCTGGTGCTATCAAGAACGTACTTGCCATAGGGGCGGGTATTGTCGTTGGTCGTGGCTTTGGTGAGAATGCGCGCGCCGCCTTGATTACAAGAGGGATGGCGGAAATGCGACGTATGGCGAAGGCGTGTGGTGCGAAGACAGCGACAATCAACGGTCTAGCGGGATGTGGTGATTTGATGTTGACGTGTATGTCGATGGCGTCCCGCAACACGTCTGTGGGCTATCGAGTGGGTCGGGGTGAGACATTGGAGCATATCATCCATGGCCAACAGACGGTGGCAGAAGGTGTGGCGACAGCGCGTAGTTTGATGGCCTTATCGTCTCGTCAGGGGGTCGAGATGCCTCTATGCCACGCCATTCATGATGTGCTTTATGAGGGGTCGGATATTGATAAAATGGTGTATCAATTGATGACTCGCCCGCTTGTTGCTGAGGAACCCGTAAGATAGGAGGAGAGGCGCATGTATTTTGTTATTCACGCAGAAGATGGAGAGGATGGTTTGGCGTTGCGTAAGAAGCACAGACAAGCACATCTCTGTTACTTGAGGGCGATGGCAGGGCGTCTCTTGACGGCTGGGCCCACATTGAATAGGCGCTTAGAGCCTCGAGGCTCACTCTTGGTCATCGATTTTAGCGATATGGAGGAGGCAAAGCGTTTTGTTGAGGATGACCCCTATACGAAGGCAGGTGTTTTTAAGAAGGTAGAGATTATGGCCTACCGTCAGACGCTTCCTGATGAGGTGTCAGAGGCACAAGAAGGGTATAGGATGGATGAAGAGCATGGGTCCTTCTTGCGGCGAGAGGACGAAGGCGAGCATTGATGGCGTATTGGATTTTTAAGTCAGAACCTTCTTGTTGGTCGTGGGACGACCAAGTGAAGGCTGGCGTTGCCGAGTGGGATGGCGTGCGTAACTATCAAGCGCGGGCGCATATGATGTCGATGGCATTGGGCGATAAGGGTTTTTTCTATCACTCGGTGACAGAGAAGCGTTTGGTAGGGATTGTGGAGGTTGTCCGCCTGTATTATCCGGACCCCAGCGATGAGAGCGGTCGCTTTGGCATGGTGGATGTGCGCGCCTTAGGGCCATTGCGCCGTCCCGTCTCTCTTCAAGAGATTAAGGCAGATGGTCGTTTATCCCATCTGCCCTTATTGCGTCAATCCAGACTATCGGTATCGCCGGTGGATGACGATGCGTGGTGTGTGTTGCTGACGTTGGCGGGACATGAGCGTTCCTAAGGAAAGTGCTTGAGAATGATGGGGTGAGGGCGTAGAGTGTGGACGGAGTGGCTCTGTTTGTGTGAGGTGAAGGCGTGGAGGCGTGAGGATTGATGACACATTATGCACCCCCCAAGGGCAATTTTTGGGTTGATGAGGCGCACTACAAGAGGGAATATCAGCGTTCTTGTGAGGATACGGAGGCTTTCTGGCGCGAGAAGGCGCTGGACTATGTGGATTGGATGAAGCCTTTCACGAAGGTGAGAGATTTTTCCTTTGAGTCGCCAGTGCATATCAAGTGGTTTGAGGATGGCGTGCTCAATGTGAGTGCCAATTGTTTAGACCGCCATTTAGCGGCGCATGGGGAGCGCACGGCCATTATTTGGGAGGGGGACGAGCCAGACACGCCTGCCAAGCATATTTCCTATAAGGCGTTGCACGAGATGGTGTGTCGCCTTGCCAATGGTCTGAAGAAGTTAGGGGTGAAGAAGGGTGATAGGGTGACGATTTACATGCCGATGGTGGTAGAGGGGGCGGTGGCGATGTTGGCATGTGCGCGTCTTGGCGCTGTGCATTCTGTTGTGTTTGGTGGTTTTTCGCCGCAGTCTCTTGCCGATAGAATTAAGGATTGCGATAGCCGTGTCGTGATAACGGCGGACGAAGGCATGCGTGGTGGCAGGTCGGTTGCTTTGAAGGCGCAAGTGGATACGGCATGCGCTCTCTGTGGAGGCGTAGACCATGTTGTCGTGTTGCGCCATCGAGGGAGTGATGTCTCATGGGATGATAGGCGTGATGTGGATTATGCGACTCTTGTGGCCAGTGTGGATAAGGCGTGTCCTCCTGAGCCGATGGGGGCGGAGGATCCTCTTTTTATCCTGTATACGTCTGGCTCGACAGGCAAACCCAAAGGTGTTTTACACACGTGTGGCGGGTATCTTCTTTATGCGTCCATGACGCATAAGTTGGTGTTTGATTATCACCCTGAGGATATTTATTGGTGTACTGCGGATATTGGTTGGGTGACAGGGCATAGTTATATCGTGTATGGTCCTCTTGCCAATGGGGCGACGACATTGATGTTTGAGGGTGTTCCGACTTATCCTGATGCCTCTCGTTTTTGGCGTGTTGTGGATAAGCATAAGGTGTCAATTTTTTATACGGCGCCGACGGCGATTCGCGCGCTCATGGGGCTAGGCGATGATTGGGTGACGAAGACGGCGCGTTCCTCGTTGCGTTTATTGGGTTCGGTGGGCGAGCCTATCAATCCAGAGGCGTGGGATTGGTATCATCGCGTTGTGGGGGATGGGCGTTGTCCTGTGGTGGATACGTGGTGGCAGACGGAGACGGGCGGTATTTTGATAACGCCTTTACCGGGGGCGACGCTGTTAAAGCCGGGGTCGGCGACGCGTCCTTTTTTTGGTGTGAAGCCTGTCATTGTCGATGGTGATGGCAAGCCTTTGGAGGGGGCGTGTCAAGGGGCTTTATGCATGGAGACGGCTTGGCCTGGCATGATGCGCACTGTCTTTCGAAATCACGAGCGTTTTTACCAGACATATTTTTCGACATATAAGGGGTATTACTTCAGCGGTGATGGGTGCAAGCGGGATATGGATGGGTATTATTGGATAACGGGGCGTATCGATGATGTCATCAACGTATCGGGACATCGTATCGGGACGGCAGAGGTTGAGTCGGCTCTTGTGGAGCATGAGAGCGTCTCTGAGGCGGCTGTTGTTGGTTATCCCCACGACATTAAAGGGCAGGGGATTTATGCCTATGTAACATTGATGCAGGGGGTTGAGTCGTCTGATGCGTTGCGTAAAGAGCTCATTATGTTAGTGCGTAAGATTATTGGACCTTTTGCGGCGCCTGATAAGATTCAGTGGGCGCCTCAATTGCCTAAGACGCGTTCGGGCAAGATTATGCGGCGCATTTTACGTAAGATCGTTCATGGCGAGTCTGACCAGTTGGGCGATGTGTCGACTCTTGCTGACCCGTCTGTGGTGGATGGGCTTATACAGGGCAACAAGGATATAGACGGCTAGCCGTTGCTCAGGCGCATGTGTGGGGCGCGTTCTTTCTTTAGGGACACCAAGGGCGTCTTTTATCCTTCTTGCCATGGGGGCGTGCTAATTTTGCATGAATGAGTTCGAGGGCGATGTTATCTCGCGTTTTGTTTGTGAGTGTGGCAATGATTCGGTTGGGATAGATATCCTCTTCAATATCTTCAATGAAGAGATGTGCGTGCTCGTCAATCAATTCTTGTAAGTAGAGGCGTGCCTTTTGTGCCATATCTTTTTCATAGGGGCATTTCCCTCGTAGTTCGGGGGTATCGATTCCTCGCAAGCGTATCGATGTGAATTGGACTTGCCCTATCCATATGTAGACTCGTCCTTTGATGGTGTCGCCGTCGACGACAGAGAGCACATCGATGGGGAATCGGTGCGGGAGGAGGCGTGGTATGGTTTCGGCATGGCTTGGCGTTTCTGTGGCCATGTAGAGAGGACTCGCCCCTGTAAGCATGGCGAGCATGACAGGGATGACGTGACGTGTCTGTGAGAGTGGAGGGGACGTCTTTTTCGTGCGATGTTCTATCCTATATGGCATCGGTGTTCTGTGGCATGGCGATAAAAAGGAGATGTGGAGAGCACGGGGAGCGCTGGGGGTGGCGTGGCCCGCGCATGCATAAGGACATGCGTTATCTACCTAAGGTGAATTATCATGCCATTCAAGGTTTTTATTCTTAATAAAGGATAAAAGTCCTTTTATAGAGATGTTAAAAATCAATACAGCGTCCTTTTCGCTCCCAATCGCCGTAGCGTGTTGGGTCTGGTGCGTGCGGTCCATTCTTTTCTTGCTTGTATTGTTTGCGTGTTTTTACCTTGTGCGTTTTGTTCTCTTGTTCTCTGTGTCCGTTGAGGATAGCGTGTCGTCTTTTTTCTGACATGGGGGGCACGGCTGTTGTTGAGAAGGTCTTTGTTTTAGGCATGGTGCTTTATTGTTCTGCTCTTGATGGTTGAGGCTGATAGCGTGGCATGGAGATGGGAGGACGAGGAGAGAGCTTGCCTGTTTGGCGTCTGTGTGTTAGGCATGATGTGTGGGCTGGGGTGAGGGAGCTTTTGGTTGAGCCTTTAGGACAAGGGTATGAGGTTGAGGAGCGAATGAACGACAAGCAAATGCTCTCTGTGCGTGTTGTTCCTGTGTTGCAGGATAATTATAGTTATATCATTTCGAATGGGAAGGGGGCGTATGTTGTGGATCCTCCTGAGCTCTTGCCTGTGCGTGAGGCGTTGGGTGCTTTGTCATTAGAGGGTATTTTATTGACGCACAAGCATGGAGACCATGTGGCTGGCGTGTGTGATTTGGTATCGCTCTATGGTGGTGAGCGTGTGTCTGTGTATGGTCCTCGCCATGATGGGGCGATAGAGGGGATGACGTCGCCGTTAGCTGATGGTGAGACGTTGGATATATGGGGGGACAAAGTGGTGGTGATGGCTGTTTGTGGGCATACGAAGGGTCATATTGCCTATTATATGGAGGGATTAGAGGCATTATTTTGTGGCGATTGCCTCTTTTCTATGGGTTGTGGCAGGGTTTTTGAGGGGACGTATGAGGATATGTGGCGCTCTTTATGTCGTCTTCGCGCCTTACCTGATAGGACGCGCGTCTATTGTGGGCATGAGTATACGTTAGCGAACGGCGCGTTTGCCTGTGCCTATGACAAAGAGAATGATGCATTGAAAGAGCGTGTGCGTTCGATGGAGGCATTGCGCGGGGCAGGTCAGCCGACTCTTCCTGTTTTTTTAGGGGACGAGAAGAGGACAAATCCTTTTTTGCGGGCGGATGATGATGCCTTGAAGAGAGCGTTATCTATGGAGGATGCCTCTGCCCTTGATGTTTTTTCCTTTTTGCGTGATAGACGAAATGCGTGGTAGGAGGTATGGGCTTCGACGCCCTTAGGTCGTCGTCAATGGACAATCCAATGCGCCAATTCTGGAAGAGAGAGACTGATACGCATGCTGTGTCAGCGCATGTCTTTTCTATCAAGCGTCATATCGTTGCGCCGCCAATGGAGGCGCCAGCAGGCATGCAGTATAACAGGCGCATGAAGATGGATGGTTTGGCTTTTTTGGCAAGACTCGAAGAGAACACGATCCCTGTGGCCTTTTTTGACCCTCAATACAGAGGCATTTTAGATAAGCTGAACTATGGGAATGAGGGCGTTGAGCGAGGCAAAGCCCGCTGTCGTCTCGAACAAATGTCGGACAGCGCGATACGCGCCTTTATCTTAGGCATATCAACGTGTCTTATGCCAAGTGGTCATGTGTTTTTATGGATGGATAAATTCCACTTATGTACGGGTTTTGCTGGTTGGTTAGAAGGAACGGCGTTGGACGTTGTGGACATGCTCACATGGGACAAGGGAAGGATGGGCATGGGCTACCGCACGCGCAGGACGTCCGAGCATGTCGTGGTGTTACAGAAACATCCCCGCCGCGCAAAAGGCGTATGGTGCGTCCACAATATCCCTGATGTATGGCGTGAGGATGTCAAAAGGAACAGCGGGCATACCCATAGCAAGCCCGTCATGGCACAAGCGGCGCTTATAGCCGCTGTCTCTCACCCCAGTGATGTCGTCATTGATCCTGCCGCTGGTAGTTTCTCTGTGTTAGAGGCATGTCGTAACACGGGGCGCAATTTTCTTGGGTGCGACCTCAATGGGTAATACGTCATGGCGTGTGCGCCTTCCATGTTTTTTCCTGTCCATGTGACAAGGGAGACGATGTAGGCGCATGCCTTATGGCGTCGCGTTCGTCTTCATGCCCTCCTTATACTCTGTGAATATGGTCGCCATGTCAGCGATCGACTGAGGCTTATGCTTTTCAAAGCCTGTCTGTGGGACATAGAGAAAATCATACATGGTGATGTCATGTTTTTTCTCATGAGTCTCTTTCGTCTCTTTGCTCTTGTCGCGCGCCTTCTGTGCCAGAATCGTTGCGTCCACACACCATGTATGTAAGCGGTGCATTTTGTGAGGCACGTCGATGTCTTCCCGTCCCTTTGTCTCGATGATATAGATAGTCTGTGACGTTGTCTTGACGAGGAAGTCGGGAGAGTAGTGGCGGAGCCTCTTGTGATTGTCCATATAATCGAGGGAAAAGCGCAAGGCGCGATAATTTTTGGCGTAAGAGACGACATCGGGGCATGTGTCTAAATGTTCTGCAAAGGCTAATTCGAATTCTCCATCGCCTGTGATACGGTTGAGCAGGCTTTTCTTTGGTATGATAAATTTTTGCGGTGGAGGCCTAAAGGGCGTCATCCCGCTGAGCTCGATTGTGCCTATCCTCTTGGGGGTGTGTGGCACGGGGCTGACAAGGTAGCGGGCGAGCGTGCTTGTCATCGTCTCAATGAGGACGCTTCGTGTGGCGTCTTCGGCAAGATTGCGTAGTGTGCGAACATCCTCTAGGGGAACGTCCTGTTTAAAGAGACGCGTTTTGATAAAATCCCGCAAGAGTCCATAGACAGCCTGATAGTGCGCTGTGAGCTTCATCTGGCGAGCGATTTTGTGGGCAAAGTAACGCAAGACTTTTCGATAATCAACATCGTCTGGATTATCTAAATTGATGCTGTGATGTTCCTCTTCGTCGCCTTCATCATGCAATCCTTGAACCATATAATTAAACGTAATGATACGCGGCGCATCAACGGGAAACACCTTATAGTCCATGTTTCCTTTGGGGAACATGGCCGCTGTGAGCGTCCCTATAAGGCTATGGTCTATCCCATAGCGACGACTCAACAAGGGCAAGTGGATATCGAGGGTCTCCCTCACTGATGGCTCTGCCATCTTATGGCGGTCGAGCTCTATGGTGAAGGGTGGCTCTGGTGCGTCGCGGGTGACGCCTTCGCCCATAGCGACACGTCTGAGCTCAACCCCTTCTTTCTCGATCTTCTCAACAAAGGTGATAAATTCCTCCGTGCCAATGGCGCTGAGGGCCTCTTCCCCCGTCATCTGGCGGCGTTCTGGCGTATGCGTATACAAAGCCGTATCCTTTGGCGGGTATATTTTACGCAAACCTCGCCCCAACGTCTGTTCGGGAAGGATACCGCTCTTGGCGCTAAAGGCGCGCAAACCGACAATGGTCGTCACGTTGCTCACATCCCACCCCTCCCTCAACATCAGCACCGAGACAATCGCTCTATAGGGGTTGTCATTGTCATCGATGGTGCGGGCTTGGCGGCGCAATCTGTCAAGCTCTTCCTTCTCCTTCTTACTCTGTCCGCTTCCCCCTATCTGTCCCGCTCGATTGGTATGAATGACAAGAACAGCCCCCTCTAACTCTTCATACGTCTTCTCGAGGTAGTCAGCCACATCATCGCAATGCTTCGTGTCATCGGTCATGACAAACAGAATGGCTTTTTTCCCTTTTTGTTGATGTTCTTCAAAGGCGCGCCGCCATTCCGTAACGCCAAGATGGAGATAATCCCGATAGCATTCACCATAATTGAGAGAGTTATATGTGAGCAGTTTTCTCACACTCTCTTTATCAGGGATGACGGGATGTTTGACGACATTCTGGGCGACAGCTTCTACGAGAGGATAATCGGTGATGACATGGGCAAATGTCTTTCCTTTTTCATCCTTTGGTGTCGCCGTCATATCCACCTGTAGGGCAATACCATGTCCCTTGCGCGTCAAGTTCTTATGAAGAGACTCGATGGACTTAAACCATTGTAGCTTCACATCATGGATATGATGCGCTTCGTCATTGAGGATAACGAGTTCATCCATGCCTTGCACGACGTCCCTCAGGTCAATTTTCGAGGCGACAAGGCTTGTAGGCGGTTTTTTGCCTAAAAATATCGTCTCGTCATCCTGAGTCGGCTCTTTGTCTTGCTCTACATAGACATGGTGGATATTGGTAAGGAAGAGGTTACCATAGGATGTGACACTATGCGCTTGCTTTTGCACGTGCGTTTTCATGCGCCAATCTTGCGTCCATAATCTTAGCTCCGTGACACGTTTCGTTGGCGGGTCATAGTAAGGCGATGGAATCATGCCGTCTTCGCTGAAAATCCGCCCGCCTTTAAAATCAGCAACAAGGCGGTCAAGGACGATGATATTAGGCGCAATGACGAGAAAATTACGCGCCATATCCGACTCCTCTTCATAGAGCCGATGAAAATAGCTCCACACCATCACCATCGCCATGACTTTCGTCTTGCCCGTGCCTGTCGCCATTTTAATAACGACACGCCGCCAATCCTCATGGAACATATTCCCTGAGATGACTCCCGCCTTATCAAAGCGAAGCAGACCAAATTTATCTTTCACCCGCTCCACGTCATAGAGATAAATGATTGTCTCAATAGCTTCTTGTTGCGCAAAATAATAGGGAAAAGGTATATCATATTCCTCGTCATCCTTAAGGGCGGGATAGGGGACATCGTCACGGCAAAACCACCAATGTAAGAGGGTATAGCTCGTCTCGCTTGCCCCCTCATAGTCCTGTTGTCGCCATTGACAGACGCGCTCTCGCAATCCCTCTACGAGAGGAGGAAGCGCCTCTTGGAGAGGATCATTGACATCAGGACGCCACCTTTTATCAGGGGCAATAACATCATAGGGTGAAAAAGGATAATCGTCTGGCAATCCCATCACACCGTGACCTCAATAATATGCATAGTGTCATTGCTGAAAATGTCGACAACCTTGATGGCAATCTTGTACGTGCCATGGGCGTCATATGTGTAAGGGGACGTCTCTAATTCTAGCGCCCTGTCGTGACGGGTGCGAAAACTCTGCCATCGGTTTTCAAAGATAAAACGTCCTGTCTCTTGCTCCTTATAGGTGTCTTTCTTAGGGTTCTTCTTATCATAGACACGCGTATATTCCTTCTTGCTTTCATAGTTGAAATCCACCGCCCAATAGTCGACCCAGTCATGCCATTCCTTTGTGATAACCTCACCCATATGATATGTGTTATGCTCTTTGTCATAGCGATAGCGCATGACCTGTCCCTGCTCAATGGCGACTTTGTCCTTTTTTGTCGTCTTCTTGTCACGCAGCTCTTGTCGTATATCATCGTAGAAGACAGAAAAATCACGCAAGGCGACACGTATCGTCTTGTCCTTGTCTGTAGGGATAGCCTCTGCCTCGATAAAGGCGATGTCGTGAAAGACGACCTGATTTTTCTCTACCGCCCGCTTGTCAAAGACATCACGGGGAATATACTTCATGGCTAAATCAATGCCTTGTTCTTTGGCGTCCTTCCTAAGACGAGGGCCTAATGACATGGCATACTCAAAGGCAAGGACATCAACCTTCGTGACGTTCTGTTGCTGTGCCTCATACATGATGTCGTCAAGGAATGGTTGTGACACAGGGATATCGATAGGGCCAATAACGCACAGGCGGTCGCCTGTTTTCCCGTGAAAGGGAGGCATGTTGATAGGGGTCGCACGGTAGGCGCGCAAGATAAGGGTGATAAAGGCCTGTGCGTTTTTCTCTCGCCATACGTCGCGTTGCCGGTCATGGGGGGTGGGGGTGATACCGATATAATGTTGACGCTCATAATGCCCTAGATTGAGGACTTCAAAGGCGCGCCATGGCGCGTTTTCCGCCTTGCATGCCCGTTGTACCCCTATCATGCGTTTGCGCGTTGTATGGATGGCGAATTTGCTGAGGTCTGCCCCTATCCATGTGCGTCCTAAACGTTCGGCCACCGCTAAGGTCGTGCCAGAACCACAGAAGACATCGGCCACCATGTCGCCCTCATTGGACGAGGCTTTGATAATACGCTCCAACAATGCCAAAGGCTTCTGGGTGGGATAGCCTAATAATTCACGCACAATTCTGCCCACAGGTGAAATATCTGTCCACCAGTCTTCCAATATTTTTCCTTTTCGCTCCAACGCCTCAAGTTTATGTTTCTCGACATCTTCATGTCGGAATCCAAGCCCCCCTTTCCCATGCAATCCTGACTTATGTGCAATTCTTTGAACATTAAATATCGAATTGGTAGCATGTTTTGCGTAGAAAAGAATGGAGTCGTGTTTGCGTGTGTAAGCATTGTTAATTTTGCTGGGGCCAGAATAGCACCACGCAATTTCATTCCTAAAATGTTCCGTGCCAAAGACATCGTCAAGGAGGAGGCGAATATAGCTATTGACGCGCCAATCGCAATGCACGTAAATGCTGGCGTCCTCTGCCATCAGTTCACGTATCAGCAACAGGCGTTCATAGAGCATGGCAAGGTAACTATCATGCCCATCCCCCCACGTGTCGCGATAGGCAAGCTCCTCCATGACGCTTGCCTCTTTTTCATAGACACTGCCATTGTCCCCCACGGTAATGTCCATAGAGAAGTCAGCGCCCACATCAAAGGGCGGGTCGATATAGACAAGTTTAATCCCCCCTTTATCCTCTATCTCGCGCCGCAAAGGTCCATAGGCAAGAGCAGAGAGGATGAGTTTATTATCTCCCCATATCAGTTTATTATTCCATCCCTTGATTTGCCGTCCGCTCTTGCCATAGAACATGTCGGTTTTGCCTTGTATTGTCTTCTCGTCCCGTGGTTCATCCACCTGTTCGATGGTTTGGAAGGGGAGCGCCAGATTGAACGTATCGGCATGCTTGCCTTGCCAGACGAGTTCCACATTGCCTCCCCTTGAGCGTTTTTTTGTATCAAACAACAAAAAGCGGTAGTCATCGGGGAGGTAGTGTCCCTGTTCAATACATTGGATAACCTTTCGTTTTTGTCGGTCATCAAGGGAAAGGTATTTTTTGTTGTTGCCTGCCATCGAGTTGCTAGCTCGTCATATGTTGTCCGCCATTGATAGAGAGGGTTGCGCCTGTGATAAAGCGGGCGCGTTCATCGGCAAGATAGAGGACGGCGTCGGCTATTTCATCGGCTGTTCCTAGCCTTCCCACGGGGATTGTTTGGATAATGGCGTTGCGCACTTTTTCTGGCACGGCGCGCACCATATCCGTTTCGATATAGCCGGGGGCGATGGCATTCACGGTGATTCCTTTTGTTGCTGTCTCGATAGCAAGGGATTTTGTAAAGCCAATCATGGCAGCCTTTGTGGCGGCGTAGTTTGTCTGTCCAAATTGTCCTTTTTGTCCGTTGATAGAGGCGATATTGATAATGCGCCCAAATTGTTTATCGCGCATGGGATTAATGAGGGGGCGTGTCATGGTGAACATGGAATTGAGATTGGTGGCGATGACGTGCGTCCATGCGTCAAACGTCATTTTATGGAAGGCGGCATCCTGTGTGATTCCTGCGTTATTGACGAGGGTATCGATGGTATCCCCCATATCTTGATGGACGCGATCTATTCCTGTGGCGCATGCGTCATGGTCGCTCACATCCCAATGATAGACTCGTATATCATGGTCTTTTTTAAATTGTTCGGCGGCGTCTTTATTTTTGTGATAGGTGGCGGCGACATCATAGCCTTTTTGTCGTAGGGCGATGGCGATAGCGGCGCCGATACCTCTTGTTCCGCCAGTAATGAGGGCTCTTCGTGTCATGATATTTTCTCTGTTATGTTGAAGAGGGGCGTTCGATGCACATGGCGATTCCCATACCCCCGCCTATGCATAATGTTGCCAAGCCTTTTTTTGCGTTATGTTTTTTCATCGCATAGAGGAGTGTCACGAGGACACGCGCGCCGCTGGCGCCGATGGGGTGGCCTAAGGCGATAGCGCCGCCATGGACATTGACAATATCGGGGTTGAGCGCCAGTTCTTTGATGACGGCGCATGATTGCGCGGCAAAGGCTTCATTGGCTTCGACGAGGTCGACATCTTTGATAGTCCATCCTGCCATGGCGAGGGCTTTTTTCGTGGCGGGCACGGGGCCTATCCCCATAAGGGCGGGGTCGACGCCGCATGTTGCCCACGAGACGATACGTGCGAGGGGTGTCAGTTTGCGTTTGCGTGCGTTATCGGCGCTCATCACGCATATGGCGGCGGCGCCGTCATTGAGTCCTGAGGCGTTGCCCGCTGTTACCGAGCCATCCTTATCGAAGGCGGGTTTAAGTCGTGCGAGGTCTTTTTCGCTCACGCCTTTGCGTGGGTATTCGTCTGTGTCACAGATAGCGGTGGCGTCGTCCTCGATGGCGGGGACGGCGACGATTTCCTCACTGAAGGCATTCTCTGTGAGTGCTTTTTCTGCCTTTTGTTGAGAGAGCAAGGCAAAGGCGTCTTGCTCTTTTCTTGTGATAGTCCATTTTTTGGCGACATTTTCAGCTGTGACTCCCATATGGTATCCGTTTGTGGCGCACCATAGCCCGTCTTTGATCATGGTATCGGTGAATGGGATATTGCCCATTTTTTTCCCTTGACGAAGAGGGATAGCGTGAGGCGCGCGACTCATGCTTTCTTGTCCGCCAGCGAGGATAATTTTATCGTTATCGGCTTGCACGGCTTCTGTGGCGAGCGCGACACTACGTAGGCCTGAGCCACAGACTTGGTTGATGGTGAGGGCGGGTGTTTCAAGGGGGATGTCTGCTTCGATAGCGGCTTGTCGTGCGGGATTTTGTCCGCAATTGGCGGTGAGGACGTGTCCCATGATGACGTCGCTGATGTCCTTTGGTGCGACTTGTGAGCGTTTCATGGCGTCGCGCAACGCGTACGCCCCTAATTTATAGGCGGGGACGTTGGCGAATTGTCCCAGAAACGAGCCAATGGCGGTGCGTGTGGCAGAGGTAATGACAATATCGGTAGGCATGGTTCGTATGGTATGGATAAAGAAAGAGATAAGGGTTCACTACCTTATTTTATCTCTCTTTGGCAATGATAATCAAGGGATAGGCGGTTATGACGGCTTTTTTGCCAGTTTTTCTGTCAATTCAGGCAAAATATCGAACAAATCACCCACGAGCCCATAATCGCAATGTTGGAAGATAGGCGCTTCTTCGTCTTTATTGATGGCGACGATGGTGCGTGCGTCTTTGATACCTGCGAGATGTTGTATGGCGCCTGAGATGCCCACGGCAATATAGAGGTCTGGGGCGACAATTTTTCCTGTTTGTCCTACTTGCCAATCATTTGGCGCATAGCCCGCATCGACGGCGGCGCGACTGGCGCCTAAGGCGGCGCCTAATGTGTCGGCAAGGCGCTCTAACAGAGCAAAATGGTCGGCGCTCTGTAGCCCGCGTCCCCCTGAGATGACGATACGCGCTGATGTCAGTTCTGGGCGTTCTGAGTCGCTTTGTGTTTTCCCGACAAAGCGCGCCCCATCCATGGCGAGGACTGATGACGGCACATCACACTCTTTGATAGCACTTTGGGGTGTGTCTGATGGCGCGCCTTGCGCCTCAAAGGCGGTCGCCCGTATCGTCATGATGGTCGTTTCTTGCGTGATACGAATGGTTTCGATGGCGTTGCCTGCATAAATGGGGCGTTTTATCGTTGTGGCGTCAATAATGTCGATGACATCTGAGAGCATATCGCAATCCATGAGTGCTGCCACTCTTGGCATGGTATTTTTGCCTTCCGTTGTCGAGGGAGCGACAAGAAAGCGGTAAGGGCCTTCCTCTTTGGCGATATGCTGGATGACAGGCGCATCATAGTCGGCTATGGGATATTGGAGTTTCTCATGCTGACACAGCAAGACATTGTTGATGTCTGGACAGCGCGCAACCTCCTGCGCAACAGCTGTGACGTTGTGTCCTATGACGAGAACATCACATGGCGCGCCTTGTGCTAACGGACGTACGGCGGCAAGAATTTTTGCGGTTGTGGCTTTTAGCGCGCCATTGTCATGGTCGGCAATAACAAGAACACTCATGAGTCTCTATGGTGAAGCTGTCTGTTCATGGTGAGGGAAGCACTTTTGCTTCAAGGCGTAGCTTGTCAATAAGGGTATCCACATCGGGGACTTTGACACCCTCTTGACGTGGCAGTGGCGGTTCGACTTTTTGGACGTCATATCCCCTTGTGAGAGGCGCAAGGCCTAGGTCCGTCAAGGCAATCGTCGTGATAGGCTTCTTCTTTGCCCGCATGATGTTTGGCAAGGACGCAAAACGAGGCGTATTGAGACGCAGGTCGGTTGTGATGATGGCTGGCAATGAGAGATTGAGCGTCTCTAACCCGCCATCAACTTCTCGCGTGACATCGATTGTCTGGTCGTCTTTGAGCGTGAGCGCTGATGCAAATGTGCCTTGCGGTCTGCCTGTGAGGGCGGCCAACATCTGTCCGCATTGGTTGTTATCGCTATCGATGGCTTGTTTGCCAAGAATGGTGAGGTCTGGCGTCTCTTTTTCCACGATTTTCTGTAGGATTTTCGCCAGATTGAGAGAGGTGAGCATATGGGCGTCCCCCGTCCCCGTCCCCGTCTCTGTCTCTGTCCCCGTCTCCATATCAATAAAAATCCCCTCGTCAGCGCCCATAGCAAGGGCGGTGCGTATGGTGTCAAGGCATGCCTTGTTGCCAATAGAGACGACTTTGACGATACGGCACAAGCCTTTTTCCTTGAGAGAGACGGCCTCCTCCACAGCGATTTCGTCAAAGGGATTCATGGACATTTTCACATTTTGGGTGTCAACTCCCGTGAAATCGCTTTTCACATGGATAGGCGTATTATAGTCAACAACACGCTTGACGGTGACGAGGATGGTATCGAGGGACGGCATGAGCTATTGAGATAAAGGTTTATGCCCCTATGCTATAGGGTGATGTAGGCGTTGTCAAGGCGCGCCCCAATCATGCATTGTGTGCCATGTATTGTGCGCCATGCGTTATGCCTCATGATGACTCATGATTTTTGGCTTGGCGCGCATGGTCGGGTTGCCATAGGACATCGCTTGTCCCTTGTTGATTGGCATGGCGAGCAAGGACAAACAGCATGTCGGATAGTCGGTTGAGATAGGTGAGGATGTGAGGATTAATGGCTTCTGCTCTGTCGAGCGTAATGACATGGCGTTCTGCTCTACGGACGACAGCGCGAGCAAGATGACAATGGGCGGCAAGAGATGAACCACCGGGAAGAATAAAAGACGTCAACGGAGAGAGAGAGGCGTTAAGCTTATCAATATGGGCTTCTAAACGTTGGGTATAGGAGTCGTCAATACGCGGTATCTGTTTTTTTGTTGAGGAAGGCTGACAGAGGTCAGCGCCTATGTCAAAGAGGTCATGCTGAATCTCTGTCAACAGGCGCGCCAGCATGGCATGGTCAGCGTCCTTCTCTGTATGGAGCATAACACATCCTATCCAGCAACTGACTTCGTCAATAGCGCCAATGGCATGGAGACGCGGCGTATCCTTTGCGTGACGCCCGCCATCGCCTAAGGACGTCATGCCCTTATCACCGCCTTTTGTGTAAATTTTATCCAAACGCACCATACGCCTATCACCCGCCTAGCCTAGCGCCCCCGCCTAGCATTTATGTCGCCCCCAGCAAGAAAAGAATAAGAAGAAGAAGAATGGTGAGACATTGAAACAAGACACGTAGACGCATCCATAAATTCGCCCGCTGTTTGTCTTGCTCGTTATGACGCGCAAACTGCCATAAACCTATGACAAGGACGGCAACGACACTCAAGAGAGAGAGGGAAATAAGAAATAACGCCCAGCCAGACATGGCTCACGACACACTCCTAGAAAAAAAAAGAGAACGATAAAACACGTTGAAAAAGGCGGGAGGAGGGGCGGGTACAAAGGAGGGCAAAACCCGCAAACACCTCCCCCCATAACAAAACCCCCACAACGCCATATCCCCCATATGTCGCCCCATATCCCCTCATGTCGCCCTCACAACATACCCACACCCCCAACGCCCCCCATCATCAAGACCCCCAAAACACCCTTATGATACCCCCTATGACGACACCCCCTTACCCTTATGACATCCCTTATCAATCATAGCCCTCTCTGCCATGTCCGTTCATTGCCCCACCCATTGCCTGCCCCTTTCTTACCCCCTATGGTTAGTGATTTTTTGGGATGACGCAAGCTTTTTTTTGTGTTTTCCTTGAGGTTTTGTCATGGATAAAACAATAACAAAACAACGACAAAACAACGCGCCCGCCCCTCTCCCTCCTGAAACCATGACACATGAGACAGGATAGAGAGGGAACAGGACAGAGAGGGAAGACGCGCCCTAGAAAGCGCCCCTAGAAAGCACCACGTATGCTCATGATGGCAAAGAGCTCATCGGGACGACGCACGCTATGCTGGGGATTGAGGATATAATCCACCATCGCCCGCATACGCACCCGCTC
>JACONL010000012.1 GCA_014332745.1 Alphaproteobacteria bacterium GM7ARS4
GACAGCGGGTTATAAGGTCGTAGGGCATGCGTGTGTTGCCAAAGTGGCGGCGGATTGTGCGGGCGAACAAGGCTTGGCCTCAGGGAAATGCGTGGCTCAGCCTCGCGATGTGGCTGAGTGTCAGGCGGTTTCTCGCGTGTTACAGCGTGATGGTGAGGGGTGTCAGACGTCCTCCTCATGCACGAGAGCGGGCTATAAGGTGATAGATCACGCCTGTGTCGTCAAAGTCCCTGCTGATTGTCAGGGGGAACAGGGCTTCATAGAATTTTTAGGAACATGTATTAACTTTCCTCGTCAAGCCATGCTCTGTGAGGCGGTTTCCCGTGTGTTGCAACATGATGGTGAAGGATGTCAGACGCGTGCCGCTTGTGAGGCAGAAGGCTACAAGGTTGCAGGTCATGCCTGTGTTGCCAAAGTTGCCGCTGATTGTCGGGGAGGTCCACAAGAACAAGGTTTTGCCGCAGGAAAATGTGTGGCACAACCCCGTCATGCGACTGAGTGTCAAGTGGTCTCTCGCGTGTTACAGCATGATGGAGAGGGATGTCAAACCTCGTTGGCATGCACTGCCGAAGGGTATAAGCCAGTCGATTCTGTGTGCGTTAATAAGATGCCTGAGGATTGTGGCGGAAATATGGGTCTTAACAAGGGGAAATGTGTTGCGGGAGTGGACGTTTTTCCTCAACATTGCACGAATGCGGGGAAATTATTTGCGTTTGGGCAGCTGTTGATAGGCTGTGTTCGTTCGGAAGAGTGTATAGAGGCGGGGTATCGGGTGCACGAAGGTGAATGCCAGCGTTCTCGCCTATCTGATTGCGGTGAAGAAGACGGACTTCACACTGAAGCGGTGACGAGCAATAGTGGTAATATAGGGCGTTGTGTGCGTAACCCAACTCTACAAACGGTATATTCTTGTGTGGAAGCTGGCAGGGTATTGCAGCCTGATAGAGAAGGATGTCAAACTGCAGGTGCCTGTAGGGATGAAGGTTACAAGTTGGTGGGTAATATCTTATGTGAGGCTTACACCAGCGAGGAAGAGTGCTCAGAAGGACTGAGCTTTGATATGGGACGTTGTGTGTCGTCGGTTGCTTTTTGTCAGAGAAATAATTTGGTGTTACGTCTCAACCGGTTCACATGTCAATCCGCTGACAGCTGCATAGCGTACGGGTATAAGGTATCTTCGGGCGCATGTGTGATGAAAGTCGCGGCTGATTGCGCCAGCGGCGAGCAAGGTTTTTCCGATGGAAAATGTGTCGCCTCGCCAACGGATGTGGCGCATTGCGTTGCTGCGGGCAAGATTTTACAGCTGGACGGGGAAGGATGTCAGTTGGCAACAGCATGCGCGGACTCTGGTTATCAGTTGGAGTCTAGCCGTTGTGCGTTGTCAGAGCTCACCGACTGTGTCGGGACAAAGCGTTTCGTTGGTGGTCGGTGTCTTGATGAGCCTTCTTTGACAGAAGCTGATTGTGTTGGAGAGGCGAGCGTTCTTCGTTTTGATAGACGGGGTTGCCAGCGCCGTGATGCCTGTGAGGCATTGGGATACAAGGTGAGAGGCGGCGCGTGTGTCGGTATGGAAGCAGAAGATTGCGCGCTCACCGATGGCTTGCGGGATGGGCGCTGTGCGACCAACTATGTCTTGGCGTCCGAGTGCGTTGCTGCAGGCAAGGTATTGCGCAACAATCGGCAGGGCTGTGAGACGGCGGAGGCGTGTCGGGCATCTGGACGCAGTATCCTCGACCATGTGTGTGTGCGGGCGGGCGCGGAGATATGCACCGATCCCACCACGGCCTATAACGCTGGCGATGGAACATGTTACAAGCGCAGTGGCTTTCGCACGTCCCAAGACCACTGTTTTCAAGCAGGACGATTGCAGAATGCTATCAGTGGGCGCTTGGGGTGTATCTCCAGAGACCAGTGTCTTGTGGAGGGGTATCGGGAATATGACGGCGTCTGTGAGGCTTATGGCTTTGAGGGTGAGTGTCCGCGTGGGACGGTGTTTTCTTCGGGAAAATGTTTAGACGTGAAGACAGCTTGTTCTGCTGACGATGAGATCGCGTTATATGGGGAATGCGTCTCATCTAATCAATGCCGTGAGGGATATGGTTATGACCCGTCTCGTAGACGTTGCGTTGAGGCGCCTTCAGCGCTGGATTGCGCGGCTGTGGCATCACCGCGTTTCCTCAATAGGGCAGAACGTCTGGAGGGATGTGTATCCCACACCACGTGCGAACGGAAAGGTTTCAAGGTTGATAGGGACAATCACACATGCGCGCGAAAAGTTGCCAGTGATTGTGTTGGTGAGGAGATGTTCGATGCGACCACAGGCACATGCCTCTTGTCGTACAATGCCGACAGCGCTCAACTGGATGCTATTTTTGATGCGAATTTCTTAGGGAAAAGAGCGTTTTGCATAACGCTTCACGGAAGGGCGCTTGCGAGACGTTGTGACGCCATAAGCAATGTGCCTGTCAATACGTGCGTGCTGGGTCGTGACACCGAGACAGCAAAGGCTTTTGTTGATGATTTTGCGGATTCTGGCGTCCAATACGATTTTAATCCTTCTGTTGTCCAGCTGTTTCATACATGCGCGCGTCAAGTGACGGATGGGCAAGGTGTGAAAAACGCTCTCACTGGCGCACAAGGTATAGCGAAGATACGTCCCCGCTCCTTTATTGCCTTGCTTGACACCAATGCCTTTGAGGCGGGTGGTCTGACGGCAGCCGATTTGTCTGACTATAAAGTGTTTGCGCCTGTGGGGACAAGCGACAGCCAGTATGATTTCTTTTTGGGGGATGACACTCTCTACGATGATGGGGAGAAGGAGAGGATGATGGCGTCCCTCAGGACCGGCAACATGCTCTATGTGTCGCGTTTGAATGATGAAGGGACGGGGATTCATGACGACAGCCATGGGTGTGGTGGGCTCAAGAATTGTGTGGCTGCTCGCGGTTCTTTCACTGTTGGCGATGAGCGTTTTGAAGGGGTGGACGCAGCGACAACATATGTCTCTGCTGCCATCGCCCGTGCTTATAGCCACATGCCCTACCAGACGCACTTTGATTTTGTGGATGAACTTATTGCGTCATCTATTGTCTCTCACAACGGCATGTATGTGTTTAATCCGTTTCGTCTCATCGATAAGATATGGGAATTCCACAAGACACCTGCGATCACTGCCACTTTAGAGCAAGTTAACACAGCCTTCGACCAATCATTTAAGAGTCTGACACGCCCGACGAGTGTCTGTTTTATTGATACGCGTGATTTGAACCATACGTATGGTATTTATCAGATCATGCACAGGATTCTCGAGCCTTACGTTGAACCATGCATAACGACGAATCATAGTCTTTGGCACTCTTCTGCCTTCCCGGTTGGTTCTATCGTCAATATCTCATTGGGGAGTGTCACCGAACGGCATGGCATTTTCCATACGCATCGAGAGGCGTTGAGGGGGTACAAGGTCTTTGCGGCTGCCGCCAATGTGAGGAATGGGCCGGGACCGCAGTTTTTCACTGGTTCTCATGCAGGCCAAGATCGTCTGTTGGAGACATTGGAAACGGGAAACGTGTTTTATGTGGCGTGGTTTAGAAAAGATGGGAAGGGTCCCGAATTATATACAAACAGCTGTGGTGGTATCAGAAATTGTCTGTTTTCCAGGGGTGATTTTGATTTTGGCATAAATCATGACCCCGAGGGTTTCTTTGTCAATACGCGTTTTGATGGCACGTCATCGGCCTCACCCTATTTGGCGGCAAGTATTGCCCGTGCTCTTCTTCACTCACCGCCCGACACGCCTCTAGACCATGTCAATGACTTCTTCCATGGGTCTGCTGTCATTCACGATGGGGGGTACCGTGTTTTTAGCCCGTTGCGCCTTATTCAGCGGGTTAGGGACTTGTGGAAGAGGCCAAGATTGACCTCCACGATCCCACAGGTGAAAGAAGCATTCACCGATGTCTTTGGCCATGGTCCCGCTGCCTTATCAGCTCCCCGCGCCCTCTCTTTATGCACACTAGGGGATGAGAGTATCATGAGTCCTGTCCTCTCGGCATTGACAGAGCCTTATGTCACGATGTGCCATCGCTCTGCCAGCGATGTGATGGGTATGCGTCAAGCCTTTGTGAGCACAGACCCATCGGTGGCTTTACCTGCTCGTTCTATGGTGGCGTTGTCTAGGACTGATGCCTTTTCTGATGGTGGTCTCATAGCATCCGATATATCTGGCTACAAACTGTTCGCCCCCACAGGAGAGAATGGGGTTAAGAATTTCCTCGAGGATGGGACATTATATGATACTGAAGACGTCAGGCGCATTGAGGATGCTATGGAGGCGGGAGATGTCTTCTATGTGGCGCGTCTCAATGATGAAGGGACAGGCCTTCATGCTGATAGCAATGGCTGTGGCGATGTCATACGCGGCGTGGGTGAGTTGTCGCAATGTGTGGCAGCAAGAGGGTCATTCACTGTTAATGGCATGCTCTTTGATGGCACGCAAGCGGCCACGGCCTATGTGTCTGGCGCTATTGCGCGCGCCCTTGCCCATGCGCCACAGGATACGCCATTGGACTATGTGAATACGCTGTTCAGGGAGGCGACGATGGTGCATGGTGGCACGAATGTCTTTAATCCCTTCAGGCTGGTGGATGCGGTGAAAGAGTTGCATGACAAGCCTCTCTTGACGTCTCTTCCTGGTGTGGTGGATGATGCCTTTGAACAGCGCTTTCATTTGCGTCATGAGCCATCGCCCTTGCCCGCGTGGCTGTGTTTGGTAGGCCATCACGAGGGCATGCAGCCTCTCATGGATGTCATCGCTGGGACTCATGTCTCTCGCTGTAACCATCGCGCAGACAATGCTGGGGATGTCAAAAACATCGTCACCAACATGGGTGTTTCTGAGCGTTTGGCGGGAGATTTTCAGACGGTTGTTGCGTTATCACGGACGGATGCCTTTTCGGCAGATGGCTTGGTGGCGGCGAATTTGGAAAGGTTTAAGGTGTTTGCTCCCACAGGGGACAATGGTATCGCCAATTTTCTTGATGACACAGGTTTATATGACACGGCTTCTGTTGCTCGTATACGGGATGCCTTGGCGGGGGGGAATCTCTTCTATGTATCCCGTTTGAATGATGAAGGGACAGGCCTTCATGCTGATAGCAATGGCTGTGGCGATGTCGCTCAGTGTGTGGCAGCTCGCGGCAACTTCATGGTCAATGGCGTGTCATTTGGGGGTAGCCAAATGGCGACAGCCTATGTGGCGGCGAGTATGGCGCGCGCTTTAGCACATCTTCCCTATGCCACGAATCTCGATGAGATGAACCATCTCTTCATGGCGTCTCGAATGCGGCAGAATGGTCTTATGGCATTCAATCCGTTTCAGTTGATTGACGCCACGATGGCACTGAGGATTAAGAATAGTGGGAAACCAGGACCCTACGGTTTGACATTGGACGGTGTTCGGACAGCACTGACTGATACCCGTGAAAACGAAATTATATTTCGTGCTGTCCTTACCCAGACCTATGACTATGTCAGAAAACCCTATAGTTGCCTGTGGGGGAGCAACGACGCGACGAAGGACGTACGAGACGGACTCTTGAACCGTCCCATAGCGTGTGACCGCCCTTTAGGGAATAGGCGGGACGCCTTTGTGGGAACAGAGATGGAGAGATTTCCAGCATGGTCAGTGATTACATCGACGAGCACCGATGTTTTCAATGAGGGAGGACTCACAGCAGAGGCTATCAGAGGATATAAATTATTCATGCCAACGGGGGACAATGGTGTCGCGAATTTCCTTGATGATGGACGCCTCTATGATATGGGAACAGCAGCGCGTATTGAGGCAGCCTTGCAGGAGGACAACCTGTTTTTTGTTGCGCGTTTGAACCGTCAAGGGACAAGCCTTCATGCTGATAGCAATGGCTGTGGCATGGTGGCACATTGTGTTGCAGCGGGAGGCCCTCACGTGACGGATACGAAAACAGCCGCCGCCTATGTGGCGGGAACAATCGCCCGCGCTATGGCGTTTTTGCGAGCTCCCGTACACAGTATTGGTGATGCGAATTTTGTTTTTAACAATCACGTTGTCAATGTGCTGTTTGATGCGTCAAAGGACGTGGTCAATGGCGTCACGTTCTTTAATCCCATCAAGATGTTCCACGTGCTTGCCGACAGATTTAGTACTCTCAGTCGGCTTTTGTGGCAGTTCTCTTCCTCTTCACCATCAGCGCAACAAGGGCAGAGCGCGCCAGCGAAGAGCAAAGACGTGGCCCGTGGCACGCCTCTCTCAGTCGTGTCACCTCAGCAAGAGAGGACGACTGAGACGAAGACTGAAACAGAGACTCCCGATGATAAGAGCGTGTCTCTTGATAGGGGAAGGGACAGCCAAGAGTGGGATGACATCTATCAATCGTTGATGCGTGGGCAATATGCGTCTGTGGGTCGTGTAGGCGTTCCTACAGGGGTGGATGCCATTCATATTGACATTACGGAGTTTGGTGAGACGAGGGGATTCACCATGCCAGCCCAGACATATCGCTACGAGCCTGTGCCTGTTCCCGACAATCTTCCTTTGTTTGGTTCTTTTGGCATGATGTATCGTGCGGGCTTTTATCCTGAAATAGGCTTGTCATTCAATGATGAGACGAGGAATCGTTTTATCAGCGGGTCTTACTATGAAAGCAAAGACTTTTTTGGTGCGTATGGTTCTGGCGGCTTCCGTTTTGGTAAAGTGGATAACTATCGCCTCTATGGTCAGTATCAGGTCGTATCGGGCTTGGATGTCATGGCGTGGGGTCATTGCGCTGTTGCTCGTCGGCGTGGCGCTTTATTGGATTGGCAGCGTGGCTGTGATGGCGGTATGGGTCTGTCTTATCGCCATGCCATGTGGGGCGGTGAGTTTGTTTGGGATGTATCTGGCGCTCGCTTTTTAGGAGGCAGTCTCTCTTCTGGTGGTCGTCGTTATAGGATTCATAGCGGGTATGCTCAAGGGCAGGGTATGGTGCGTTATGTGACGCGCTGGTAGCACGGCTGTTCTATGGGGAAAAGTGAGACACGCCCCGATTTACCTGTTATAAGGGGGCAGGGTATCTGAGAAGACGGGTCTATCGATGAAATTGCCTTTTACATCACGAAGAGAAAAAACGCATGAGAATCGCTCGTCCATCGAAAAGCAGAAAGATGTGGGCTTGTCGAAGGGGGCAGACGCAAAAAAAATCCGCCCCCTCCTAGGAAAAACCTTAGGTCGTTCCCACCTTTTGCGTGGGGTTGCCGTCAAGGGGCGCAAGACCATAGAGCATATCCAAGATTGGCGTGATGCAAAGCCAAAAGGGCAGAGCATTTCCTATCGAACATTGTTGCGTTTGCATAAGTCGCATAGTGCCCAATTTCCTGACAATTTGGCACATCGCATGCGGCGCGCATTGAGTTGGATTCGATGCGCAGAAAAAGCCTATGCCGCCGATAAGGGGAATCAAGATAGTTTCTTTATGTTCTATTGGATCGCCTTTAACGCCGCCTACGCTCAACGCACCAACCCAGCTGCCGCCCAGAGGGCGAACGAGTCAGCGCCTCGAGAGCGCGATATTTTTCACGAGTTTCTAAGACGTATCATTGACCTAGACAAAGAGCATGCCATTTATAACGTCATATGGGATAACTTTCCTCTTATTATTCGGGAGATTCTCGACAACGAGTATGTCTTTAAGTGGTTCTGGTATGACCAATATGGGGACAATGCGCATGACCGTTGGGAAGAGTCCTTCCAGCGGAGCAAGAGGCGCGCGCATCATGCGCTCAATAGCCGTGATACGAAAACAATCGCACAGATTCTCTTTGACCGCCTCTATGAACTTCGTAACCAATTAATGCATGGATGTGCGACATGGAAAGGGGGCGTGAATCGTCCGCAAGTAGAACAAGGCGCAAAAATCATGGCGGCCATTGTTCCCCTTATCTTAAAAACCATGATGGAAAACCATCGAGAAGATTGGAAACGCCCGCCATGCCTCATGCACCACTATACGGCCACCTAAATATCTTGCGCACAAGAAGCATCCTCACAGGAGACGCCTTATTGCTCAATGCTTTTTTTTGAAAAATGCTTTACAAGATACAAAACATGGCTATAGTCCGTCAGTGACAGGGGGCGTGGGCCGTCTTTTCATATCACGCCTTAAATCACGCACATAGGAGACATATCGTGGCTGAACGCTCTGTTTTATATGCTCGATATATTGTTGACCATGCGTGGCGTGTCGTCCTCTTGGCGGTGGTGTTGACGTCTCTTTTTGCCATGGGCGGGCGCTATCTCGAATTCAACGCCAACTATCGTATTTTCTTCTCGGAAGGCAACCCGCAACTCGAAGCGTTTGACTTTGTGGAGCGTGTTTATGCCACGACCGATAATATCTTTTTCACACTCAAACCTCAGACAGGCGATGTTTACCAACCGTCTGTGCTACGTCTTGTCCAAGAACTCACAGAAGAGAGTTGGAAACTGCCCTACGCTCAAAGAGTCGACTCACTGACCAATTTTCAGCACTCCTCTGCCGAAGGTGATGATTTGACTGTGAGAGACTTGGTGGAAGATGACCCTTATGGGCTATCCCAACAGGCGTTGGACGACATTCGGCGTATTGCCCAGAATGAGCCAATCCTCAACGGAAAAATTGTGAGTCGTGACGGCCTGACAACGGGAATCAATATCCTTATCAATCTGCCGCGCATTAAAAACGAAGAGGTCATTATTGCCTCCCAAGCAGCGCGCGAGCTCCTTGAACGTTATCGAGAAAAATACCCCGACATTGAGATGAGACCATCAGGGGCGGTCTTCCTCAACAATGCTTTCACGGAAAGTTCCATGAATGATCTGTCGACCCTTATGCCTCTTATGTATCTCATGCTGATAGTGGTCATGGGGCTGTTGGTGCGTTCCCTCTTCGCCACCATGGCGACATGTGTGGTTATTATGTTTTCCGCCCTTGTTGCTGTGGCATTTGGCGGATGGATGGGCTTTCCCCTATCGCCTCCTTCTGCTGGCACACCGAACATTGTGCTCACGCTTGCCATTGCTGATTCCGTTCATATTATCGTCTCTATGGTGAAAGCTATGCAAGGCGGCATGGCAAAACGTGATGCCATCGTTGAGTCGCTCCGTATCAATACGCAGCCCGTCTTCTTAACGTCAGCAACGACCGCTATCGGTTTCCTTACGCTCAATTTCTCGGATTCACCGCCATTTTGGCATTTAGGCAACATGACAGCGTTCGGGATTGCGGCGGCCTTTGTCTATTCCATGACCCTCTTGCCCGCGTTGCTTGCTATCCTTCCTATCAATATACGCCCTCGCTCTCGTGAGCATGTCCCATTGATGGAGAGGTTCGCCCATGGCATTGTGCGCCATCACCGCCCTCTCTTTGCCGTCAGTGTGCTTGGTGTCTGTTTCGCCGCGTTGATGGTACCAAGAATTGAGCTTAACGATCAATTTGTCCAGTATTTTGACGAGGATATCTCTTTTCGTCCCGATACCGAATTTATGATGGAACATTTGGGCGGCCTGTATGCCGTTGAATACTCTGTGGGCAGTGCTGGCAGAGACCAAATCACTGACCCACAATATCTTGACCAGCTTGACGCCTTCACGCAATGGCTACGAGCCCAGCCAGAGGTCACCCATGTCTTCTCTATGTCCGATACGTTCAAGCGACTCAACAAGAATATGCATGGTGATGATGAAGAATGGTATCGCATCCCCCAACAACAGGATATGGCAAGCCAATATCTCTTACTCTATGAATTTTCTCTTCCATATGGTTTAGACCTGACGGACCGTGTCAATATCGATAAGAGCGCGTCACGTGTTACGGTGACAGTCCATGACCTCTCTACGAGAGAATTGCGCGCCTTCAAAGCGCGCTCCGAACAATGGCTACAGGATAACACGCCTTCCTTTATGCATGCGAAAGCGACAGGGTCTGTCGTCTTGTTTTCCTTTATAGGAGACCGCAATATACGCGCCATGTTGGTGGGCAATATCTTTGCTTTGTTGCTTATTTCTGGCATCATTCTTATATCACTCAGGAGCATACAGATGGGGCTGGCCTCGTTGCTCCCTAACTTGATGCCCGTTGTCTTAGGCTTTGGGTTGTGGGCATTGTTGGTAGGGCAGATCAATATGGCGGCAGCGTTCGCTTTTGCCGTGTGCCTTGGTATTATCGTGGATGACACGGTGCATTTCCTGTCTAAATACTTACGCGCTCAACGGGAAAAAGGCTTAGACGCGCGTCAAGCTGTCGTGTACGCTTTCAATACGGTGGGGACCGCCCTTGTGTCCACAACGATTATTCTTGTTTGTGGGTTCTTAGTTCTCGCCCAATCGGGATTTCAGATCAATAGCTATCTTGGCTTTTTGGCATCGATTGTCATTGCCTCAGCCTTAGTGTTGGATTTCTTCCTTCTTCCTCCCACGCTTATCATCATCGATGACATCAGGAAAAAATTCTTTGCCAGAAAGGAGCTCGTCTCATGATAAAATATCTCTTCATTCTTCCTTTCATCGTGACTCCTGCCTACGCTGATACAACACAGCCAGAGCGAGGGAAAGATGTCTTGCTATCCTTCTCTTCTCCTGAAAAAATAGGTGAGGAAATAGCTCTCGAATACGATAGGCGGGATATTGGCTTTGAAAGCCAAATAGCGCGTATGGAAATGATTTTGCGTAATGCTTACGGTCAGGAAAATCATAGGGAGATGGAATCACGCACTCTCGAACGACCTGCTCTTGATGTTGGCGATATGTCGATGCTGTTGTTTTTTAGTCCTCGGGATCTCAATGGCACAGCATTTCTTTCCCACGCGGAAATCCTTGAGCCAGATGACCAATGGCTCTACCTGCCCTCCATTAAGAGAGTCAAGCGTATCTCTTCCAAGAATAAATCAGGCGCCTTCCTTGGCTTGGAATTTGCCTATGAAGATATTACAGGCAATGAAGTAGGAAAATATACGTGGCGCTATGATGCCATAGAGCCATGTCCAGGGCAAGAGACCTTAGAATGCTATCGCTCGACCTCCGTCCCTCGATATGAACATTCTGGCTATACAAAGCGTGTTTCGTGGATAGATGTGGATGAGATGCGACTCTACCGCCTAGATTTTTATGATCGAAAGGGAGAGAAACTCAAAACCCAAACCAACGACGACTATAAAGAGTATCTTGGGCGGTATTGGCGTCCCGGTAGGTTGCGTATGGTGAATCACCAAACAGGAAAAAGCACGGAATTGTTTTTCAAAGACTACCAATTTAAAACGGGGCTCACAGAGCAAGACTTTAATCAGGCAAGTCTAAAACGGGTGCGATAGCTGTGCGCTTTTCTCTGTGTGCCGTTGTCCTCTTTCTTTGGCTCGTGCCATGGCAGAAGACGGAGGCAGGCGAATTGACGGGATATGTTGCCGTAGAGCATCGCCAATTTTTTCATACACATCCTTTTCCCGAACAGAAGAACGGTTCTGTTCCCTCCTACATCTTTGAGCCAGAATACTATCATGCCAGTGAGGACAGGAAGCATTCTTTTGTTGCGAAAGTTTTCTTACGTTATGACCCTTCTGATAGCGAACGCACCCATGTGGATATACGTCAATGGGATTGGTCGTATCGTGCGTCAAGAGATTGGGAGATACGCCTTGGGATAAGCCGTGTCTTTTGGGGAGTCGCGGAGTCGCGTCATTTGGTGGATAATATCAACCAAGTTGACGCCATCGAGGATATTGATGATGAAGACCGCTTTGGTATGCCTATGCTCCAACTGATACGCGCTCACGCCTCTGGTAGCTTATTGTTCATGTATCTTCCTTATTTTCGGGAACGTCCTTTCCCGGGACGGACTGGCAGAGTGCGGGACGCCTTTGTCATTGATACACATGATGCCCTCTATGCGGTGGATGAAGAGGAATTCTACCCAAATGTTGCCATACGCTATGAACATGTCATAGGCTTTTGGGATATTGGCATAGCGCAATTTCATGGTATAGGCAGAGAGCCACGTATTCAGTTTCTACAAGGACGTCTTGTGCCTTTCTATGAAACAATTCATGACACATCCCTCAACGCGCAATATACAGAGGACGCATGGCTATGGAAGCTAGAAGGGCTCTACAGAAGGGGGCAGGGACGTCCGTTTTTTGCCTTCACGGCGGGGGTGGAATATACGTTCTTTGGTCTCTATGAAGGCGCTCACGACCTGGGCATGCTCGCTGAATATCATTATGATGGGCGTGATAGCACGGCGCCAGCCGTGCCGTTTGATAGAGACGTCTTTGTTGGCCTTCGGTATGCCTTCAACGATGTCGCTGATACGACATTCCTTGGCGGCGTGACGCTCGATATGGCAGGGGATGGCATCTTTACAAATATCGAAGTGGCGCGACGCCTCACAGAGCATTGGAAAATCGAATTCGACATGCGCCTCTTCGGCGACCTAGATGATGATACGCGTTTCTCTTTCTTAAACAGAGAGGACTACGCGCAATTGAGGCTTTCTTATTTCTTTTGATGCCTCTCACGGCATGGGGCCAGTTCGTTGGGCTTTTGGAGAATAAAAATTCCTGTATCTTGCACCATGTCGCGCTCGTAATGGGCGTCATTCCATTCCTCAAAATCCCACTTGATGTATGGTAAAGCATCGAAAAACTGACGCACATCCTTCATGCGCCTATCCCAGATATTATCAACGACAAAAAGGGTGTTTTCATCGGCAACATGGCGTGATACGCTGAAATCTAGGGAGACCCCCTCATAGGAATGGTCACCATCGATGAAAATAATATCATATGTCCCGCCATGGGGCATAGCCGCACGTTCCAATAACGCCCTGTTATGCCACGTGATCGTGTCATTTGTCATGTCGATAAACTCTTTGTAGACGACATTGCCTTGATATTTCCACCCTTCGCCTTGCGTGTGGTAAGGATACCAAAAATGGGGGACAACCCTTCGGGATGTTGGCCTATATCGTCCTAACAAAGCCCCTAGCTTCTTGCCGTTGTATCCTCCCTTTTGGACGTCAAAGGAGTCGATGACTCCATATCCCTTCTTGCCGTAGTATTCGTCCATAGCAGCGCCCATGCCGTTTGACCCTATATAACGCCATGAGCCTATTTCTAGCACACTACGCGCTTCTACCATTTTAATAAGCGTGCAAAGGCAATTGGTACAGTGGGTTGATGCGCCCTCATATTTGTAACCTTGCAAAATACCTGTCTCAGGTCCTTTATCTTCATAATACTGCGCGAAGGCATGCTTGATAAATTCAATTTTATTAGGATAGCCTTTATAGGCTGGCTCGTATGCTGGAAGGAGTTTTTGTTCTTTCAAGGCATCAAGGGCGAAAGGCATGGCGTTCTGTGTTAAGTGAATGCCACTATGGTCCAAGTAACAGGGCGCTGTTTCTGTGGTGTCCCTCAGTAATTTGTCGAAGATGCTGACAAAGTGAAAACCATAGGCGGGGCATTTTTCAGCAGAAAAGCGATTAAAAAGACGTGTGACATGATTGCGCTCCTTATGGCTACCAAAGGACAAGCCATCATAAGGCTTACAGTCATGCCACGTGGCGGCAGGTCCCCAAACAATGATGTTCACACCATATTTTTTATAGTGAGACAGAGCCTCTAAGAGGCGTGTGACGCATATTTGGACAATCTCTTCCAGAGGCTTGTCTTGTATCTTTTGCTGTTTAAGGAGATGTCCCCTACAATCGACTTCACCAAAGCAAAAGAGGAGAGCATCTTGTTGTGTGAGAGACAAGGAGTCGATAATCGATTCGATGAGCGCTTCCTTGTTTTTGAGATGATAGGCTGTTGCCGCTCCAATTCTGTAACTTTTGAAGTAAGAGAGTCTATCGGAAGAACGCTCTGGCCAGATGGGTTGCATCCAGCCTCGACCGCTAAAAAAGCTGGCGTGGCTATCGCCTATACAATGAATCATGTCTTTCTCTTTCTATACGTGTTGTTTTATGTCCGTGCCTTGGATAAAATGTCAGCTGGGTAAGGCGATAAAAAGGTAAGGAGAGAACGGCATTGTTATGGCGTAGCATCAGCGGACTTCTCATGAGGCGTCAGCGTGCCCTATCCTATAGGGAGTCTGTGAAGCAATTCAAGCGTTATGAAAAGGAATGTGATGAGAGTTTTCGTACCCGCATGCGGCGCGCGCTCAACTGGTTCGGACGCGCTGAGAGAGAAATGCGTCGTCGTGATTTTGATGCCGCTTTTGTTTTCTATTGGATAGCCTTTAATGCTGCCTATGGCAAGGACCAGCTGTGGGATGAAAGGGGAGAAAAAGACATCCTTTTCGATTTTTTATACACTATTCTTGAGAGGGATAAACACCATTGTAACAAGCGACTTTTTGAGGAGCTTGACTTCCTCCATACAATGAGGGACATTGTGGCGAACGAATATATCTATCAAGGATTTTGGAATTCCCGTAAGAAAGGGGAGCATCAGAAAAAGAAGTTTCGCGAACTTCACCAAACAAGTCAGGACGATGTCAGGCAAGCACTCAAGGATAAGAATATGCGCTCACTCTTTGAGAGCGTCTTCGATAAGCTCTATACGCTCAGGAATCAACTCATGCATGGCGCCGCCACATGGGGAGGGGGTGTCAATAGGAAGCAGGTCGAAGATGGCGCTAAAAGCCTATGTTATATTCTCCCCTATATCTTGACAATCATGGTGGACAACAGGCATGAGGATTGGGGTGAAGTGCCTTATCCACCCATCTAATCTGCCATGACAGATGTGAACATCATATGGACGCATGCGTTGGCGGCACTCTTAGCGGTTGTGTCGGGAGGCATACTGCTCTACGGCAAGAAAGGCACACCATGGCATAAAAGGCTGGGGTGGCTGTGGGTTGTCATCATGATGGTCGTTGCTTGTTCTGGTTTTTTTATCCGTGAACTCAGGGAAGATGGCTCGATGAGTTGGATTCATGTGCTTTCTGTATGGACGATCGTGTCCCTTGTTTTAGCAGTTGTTGCGGTTAAATATCACCATGTGACGTTACATAAGTATGTGATGATAGCGACCTTTGTTGGTCTTACGACAGCGGGACTCTTCTCCTTGTTGCCCGACCGCTTTTTTGGCACGATTTTTCTTGCCGCCTCACTCTAGAGATATTGTCTATAGGGATAGGATTATCCTCAGGCAACGCCTCTCTACCGCTTATGTACCGCTTATGCCTCTTCCTTTTTCCAATCAAAAATAAACCTTTTGAGGGCATGCTGACGGTGGCGGAAATGCGTTGATGGGTATATCATGCTTTTGGCGCTTTGTTTTTCTTTCCTTTCGGGCCTGTTTTTTATGATACGCGCGATAACAGCAAAGACGTTATAGTCCTCCATGACGAGGCGTTTTGCCTCGATAATGGCATTGTGATTCTGCTCCCATATGTTGGTGTTGCATGTCTCCTCTACAATAGCGCATGCCTTATCTATATCGAAGACATTGATGGGGATGAATGATTCTTTAGGGAAATACGCTTCGAGATTAGGGCATCCACAATAGAGGGGATAGGCCTCACCGATGTAGCAGTCGGCAATTTTTTCCGTCCAGAAATGTGGTATGATGTTGTTCTCTAAGACAATATGGTATCGGTAACGTCGTATGGCGTCGGCTTTTGTCTCCACGAAGTTATCGTCTCGCCCGTAGACATGGAGGCTGCCTTCTCCCATGCGACGCAAGAGCGCTTCTATGAAACGCACCCTTTGTATTTGTATGGGGAGCATGGTTTTGCGGCTGGTGATGGTCGAGACGAGCCGTTCTTTAGGTCCTTGCTCTTTTTTCATATCTTGCCACGCGTGGCTGACAGGGACGAGACTGCCAGCGTAGGATTCTGTTTGGGAGCGTTTGGCATTATAATGCCAATTGAGGCATGCTTGCGTCCGCACCCACTCACCCTTAATGGGATACAGGAAGGGACAAGGGCTAACAACGATACCAAATTGGTCTACATAGTCTTTGGGATACTGCTTTAAGGCGGGGGGTTCACTCACAAAAAGGATACGTTGCTGCCATGGAGCACATGTTTTTATGTCTCCCGATGGTTCGTCATACACACTCAGCCAAATACATTCTTCTCCTCCCGCTTTGATTGTATAACGGATATCTTTCCATGCGCCATCGCCTGCTGGCGTTTGTTGCAACCAAGGTTCATGGCTGTGCTGTGTTGCAAACCAAATATGCATTCTGTCTTCCTCCCATGGACGTTTTATGGTGCGCCCTGTTGTGATGCCAGCCTATCTGTGCCCATGAGATGTTCTGTCGCCTCATGGCTTATCTTGCCTTGTCGGAAATCCTTGAGAAAGCGCATAATAAACAAGAGAAAAGGCTCGCGGCGCACCCCTAAGAGCTTATCACTTTTTCTCAATTGAGCATTACGGCGAAGCAGCCTTTCTTGGTTATAAGGATAGGTGCGTTTTCTACTCTGTTGTATGCTGGTTATATCATCTCGTTGTGTACTCTTGAGCTTTGAGCCAAGCACGTTTTTATACTCGTAAAATGTCTTTACGGCTTTCTCACTAAAGGGTAATTCAAGGTCACGGCACATGTTTTTCACGTAGGGTATAGGGTCGCGACATAATGATTCGTAGTAGTAAATGAGCATGTTTGACGCAGCGACATCTTGAGCATAACGAAGATACCAGTCGGAAAAATAGGAAAGATTCTTCTCTAATGGATGGACTCCCGGTAGAAGCACACGTGACTTATACACATCAATGCTTTCTCTCACCATAGCAAATGGGCGCACATGATGTTTTGGCAAGTGGTCTAATGTGTAGAGACCGGGATTTTTTGTCTTGCGGCTTTTCTTATTAACCCATTTTCTAACCCACATGTATCTCCGTAGATACAGCATTGTTGTCCATTCACGGACGACAAGGTGACGTCCCGAACGTTCGCATATATCCTCCAGTTCGAGAATCGATGGGATGTACTCGCGATTCTTGAGGGTGATGTTATAGTATCGTTTCGCTTGTCCATAGACTAGCCTTACATCGTTCCCACCTCCTTTCGCGTTTGGTTCGTATGGCATGACCTCCGACATCATGACAACGTCAGGCATACTGCCTAAGAGGCGGTTCGTGAGCGTCCCTCCAGACCGCCCATGGGTGTGCATTAATCGTATCATAAGCTTTTTGCTTCCACACGACATGATGGCATCAGCATGACGCCTTGTGCCTTGTGATAGCTCGTATATCGGCTTGGACCATTTCTTTGACGAGGTCATGGAAAGATATTTTGTGACGCCATCCCAGCTGTTTTTGAGCTTTGCTGGCGTCCCCGCGTAAATAGTCCACCTCTGTTGGACGGAAATAGCGCTTATCTATGCGAACACGGACGACACCTGTTTTTTTGCAGATGCCTTGTTCCTCCACGCCTTGACCTGTCCATATAATCTCTTCACCGATTTCGAGAAAAGCATGCTCGACAAAGTCGCGCACCGAGTGCGCGACTCCTGTTGCCAGCACATAGTCATCAGCCTTTTCTTGTTGGAGCATAAGCCACATCCCTTCGACGTAGTCTCGCGCATGCCCCCAGTCTCTCTTGGCGTCAATGTTGCCAAGCCATAGGCATGATTCTTTTTCATGGGAGATTTGAGCAACAGCGCGGCTAATCTTTCTTGTCACGAAGGTTTCGCCGCGAAGGGGGCTCTCGTGGTTAAAGAGGATACCATTGGACGCATGTAAGCCATAGGCTTCACGGTAGTTGATGGTGAGCCAATGGGCGTAAAGTTTTGCAGCGCCATAGGGAGAGCGAGGATAGAAGGGTGTTGTTTCGGTTTGTGGGTTTTCTTGTATTTTGCCATACATTTCCGATGTTGACGCTTGATAGAATCGCGTCTTTTTTTCCATGCCAAGGATACGTATGGCCTCCAAGAGGCGTAATGTCCCCAAGGCGTCGGCTTGCGCCGTATATTCTGGGGTCTCAAAACTCACTTGGACATGACTTTGGGCTGCCAGATTGTAAATCTCTGTGGGTTGTATGGATTGAACAAGGTGTATGAGACTACTGGCGTCTGTCATATCACCATGATAAAGGGTAAAATTGCCGTTCTTTTGATGACTATCTTTGTATAAATGGTCTATCCTTCCCGTGTTAAAGGATGAAGAGCGACGCTTGACACCATGGACATGGTATCCTTTTTGTATGAGAAAATCAGCAAGGTAGGACCCATCTTGTCCCGTAATGCCCGTAATAATAGCGCTCTTCATACGTTTATTGTCAGTGGTCGTAACGAATCAACTCGACTCCATGCCCCACACCCTATTGTATCAAGATTGTCTTTTCAAGCACTTTATAGGTTCTTGACATTCTTCACAAACCAATCATTGTAATGCGCTAAGCCATCTTTAAGGCTTATCTTATGTTTCCATCCCAATCTATGGAGACGGCTGACGTCGAGCAGCTTGCGTTTCGTTCCATCTTTTTTGGTTGTGTCGAATCGTATCTCTCCCTTATAGCCTACTTCTTCCGCCACAAGAGCGGCAAAATCCTTAATGCGTATGTCGAGGCCTGTCCCGATATTGACGATCTCATGGCCGTCATAATGTTGCATGAGAAAGACACATGCATCCGCTAAATCGTCAGCATGGAGAAACTCACGCAAAGGCTCACCCGTTCCCCATACCATGACGTGCGCATCTTGGCGGCGCTTAGCGTCATGGAAACGACGTAACAGGGCAGCGGGGACATGGCTGTTTTGTGGATGAAAATTGTCATGGGGACCATAGAGGTTGGTCGGCATGACAGCATGAAAGGAACAGCCATATTGCTGACGATAGGCTTGGCATAGGGTAATGCCGGCAATCTTAGCCACGGCATACCATTGATTGGTTTGCTCTAAAGCGCCCGTGAGGAGATACGATTCTTTGATAGGTTGCGGGCAGTCACGGGGATAGATACATGATGAGCCTAAAAAGAGGAGTTTCTCCACACCACACAGATAGGCTGTATGGATGATATTTGCCTCTATCATGATGTTGTCGTAGCTAAAGTCAGCGGGGTATGTCTCGTTGGCGTAGATTCCTCCTACCTTCGCGGCTGCAAGAAAAATGGCATTTGGTTTATGCTGGCACATCCATTCTCTGACGGCATGTTGGTCCCTGAGGTCCACCTGCTCCCTCGTCACAGAGAGGAGGGCGCACGCCTCTTGCTCCAAGCGCCTCACAAGGGCTGACCCCACCATACCTGTATGTCCAGCAACCCATACGCGTTTGTTCTTAAGGGAATAGGTCATGTCAATTTTTTTTCATGGCGTGTTTGAGACGTAAGAGTATATCCTTTAAGGAGCGCCGATGAAATTGAGAAGAGGATTCTCGATAGGGAGATAACCCCAGCAAGCGGTCGCTTTCTTTTAAATCGGGCTGTCCTCGCAATAACGTTTCTATGGTATAGGGGACGCTCCGTCTGCTCTGTTGGAGCTTCTTGTAATCATCCCGTTGTCGACTGTGCAAACCAGAACCACGCACATGACGACTTTTATAAAAATCTTTGAGGGCTTTCTCGCCATAGGGTAAATTCATCTCACGACAGAATGTCTTGAGCACTGCCACAGGGTCACGGCATAATGCTTCATAATGGTAGATAGGCATGCCTGATGATACGATGTCTTGGGCATAACGGCGATATTCTTTGGCA
>JACONL010000013.1 GCA_014332745.1 Alphaproteobacteria bacterium GM7ARS4
GGTAGAGTTGCTCACGCCTATTGCTATGGACCAAGGCTTGCGCTTTGCTATCCGTGAAGGGGGACGCACCGTCGGGGCTGGTGTCGTCGCAAACATTATCGAGTGATCATGCACAGAAAGCCGATACGTGACGACACGATTCATCGTTGCTTGTCACAATGTTGGCTTTTAGGTGATGGAAGGACTTCTATGGTCGGAGAGGAAGATATGAAGGAGTGTAGCTCAATTGGTAGAGCGCCGGTCTCCAAAACCGAAGGTTGTAGGTTCGATTCCTATCACTCCTGCACTCCTCATAGCGCGCGCACCACTGACAAAAGGGAGACAGATGGCCTTTAATCCCATACGCTTTTTAGATGAAGTCAAACGTGAGGTTGTGAAAGTCGCATGGCCAACGAAGCAAGAAACGTTGATGACAACACTTATTGTCTTTATCTTCGTGGGTATTGCGGCGGTGTTTTTCTTAATCGTCGACCAAATTGTTGCTTGGGGTATCCAAACAATCTTGGGCGTGGGTTAGAGGATAGGGAGTCGACATGACATTGAAGGACATACAGACATCTTCCCATGAGGAGACGACGTATAAGTGGTATACAATTCAAGTCTACTCAGGCTTTGAAAATAAGGTCAAGGAGACAATGCTCAAGCAGATCAAACAGAAAGGACTGCAAGACGAATTCAAAGATGTGCTTGTCCCTATGGAAGAAGTCAGCGAGATTAGGCGAGGGAAGCGTGTTGTCTCGAAGCGTAAATTCTTCCCTAGTTACGTTCTTGCCCATATGAAGATGACAGCAAAAACCCACCAATTTGTTGTGAATCTTCCTAAGGTCAATGGCTTTCTCAGTGATGCCAATCAAGACCCTCTTGTCATGGGAGAAAAAGACATCGAGCGTATCTTTTTCCAAATGAAAGAAGGGGTGAGCCGTCCTAAATCCTCTTTGTCTTTCTGGGTAGGCGAGCATGTCGAGGTATGTGATGGGCCGTTCACATCGTTCGATGGAACGATAGAAGAGGTTGATGAGGAGAGAGAACGCCTCAAAGTCTCTATTTCTATCTTTGGGCGCTCTACGCCTGTTGACCTAGATTATATTCAAGTGAAAAAAATATAGGGAGAGCAACGTCTATGGCGCCAAGCAAGAAAAAAACAAAAGAAGTCGTCGGGACCTTGCGCCTACAAATCCCTGCTGGACAAGCCAATCCTTCACCACCCGTTGGCCCTGCCTTAGGGCAAAAGGGGTTGAACATCATGGAGTTTTGCAAAGCGTTCAACGACAGAACAAAAATGATGGAGGCTGGCTCTCCCATTCCTGTCGTCATTTCTATCTATAAGGACAAGAGTTTTTCCTTTGACATGCGTTCGCCGCCAGCGTCATATATGATCAAGAAGGCGCTGAGTCTTGGTAAAGGCAGTGCGACAGCAGGACGTGGGAGCAGTGTGGCGTCCATCGATATGGAGACATTGCGCTCTATTGCCGAGACAAAAAAGGACGACCTCAACGCCTATGATGTAGAGGAGGCGGTGCGCATCATTGCTGGCACGGCTCGTTCTATGGGCGTCCAAGTCAAAAATTAACGCGCGTTGAGACGACACCCCATGGCACGACTAAGCAAAAGACGTAAAAACATCATGAAAGAACATCGTGAGGGCGCGCTGTATCCCTTGGCGGACGCTATTCAGGTCGTCACACGTTGTGCCACGGCGCGATTTGATGAGAGTATTGATGTAGCTGTGCATTTAGGTGTGGACCCAAAACGTTCGGAGCAGAACGTGCGTGGTGCTCTTGTGCTTCCTCATGGGAGCGGGAAGAATGTGCGAGTCGGTGTTTTTTGCTCTGAGGCAAAGCAAGACGAGGCAAAAAAGGCAGGAGCGGATATTGTCGGAGGCGTCGAGCTCGTTGAAGCCATTCTCTCTGGTGGTGCTTTAGGGTTTGATAGATGTGTTGCCACCCCTGATATGATGCCAGAGGTTGGCAAACTAGGGCGTATCTTGGGACCAAGGGGGCTTATGCCAAACCCTAAATTGGGCAATGTCACAGACAATGTCGGAAAAGTCGTCAAAGATATGAAGGGAGGGCAGGTCTCTTTTAAGACAGAAAAAAATGCTATCGTCCATACGTCTGTGGGACGCGCTAGTTTTACGCCAAAAGCGCTAGAGGACAATGTTCAGGCGCTGGTCGATGCGTTACGCAAGGCAAAGCCCTCAGGCGTCAAAGGACAATACATCAAGCGTATGAGCATGAGTTCATCCATGGGCCTAGGGGTTGCTATTTCTGTCTCCTCCATAGGCACTGGACGTGGCACATAGGACAAGGGGAAGAGACACATGACGACGCGTATGCAGAAGGAAAAGATGGTAGAAGACGTCAAAAGCCTTGCCGAACGCCATGCCTTGATGGTTGTTTTTGAGCGGGGTGCTCTCACGGTGGCACAAACGGAGGCGTTGCGTAAGGACTTGCGTAAAGAAAAAGGGACATTAAAGGTTGTAAAAAATCGCTTGATGGCCTATTGCTTCGAGGATACAAGAGACGAGGATAAGACAGCTCTTATGGGGATGTTTCATGGTCAAACATGCATTGCCTTTTCTGAGGACGCGGTCAGTGCGGCGAGGATTGTCTATGATTTTGCGAAGGAGCATGAGGGGACGATTGTTGTTCGTGGAGGACTTTGTGATGGTATCATGATTGACACGGAGGCGGTGAGCCAGTTGGCGACGATGCCGCCTTTAGATGTTGTGCACTCTCGAATTGTTGGGATGTTGCAGACGGTGGGGGCGCAGTTGGCGCGTTTACTGAAAGAACCTCAGAGGCGCATTGCGCACGTCATATCCGCCCAGTCTTCGTCACAGGATTCTTAAGAGTCGATAAACGCATCAGGGAGAAAAAAAGGTGACAGAAAGGAAAAGAGTGTATATTCTTTCAGATAGAGTATGCGCATATCGCGATATAATCCGACAGGAGAGAGGATAGAATGGCAGATTTAGGCAAGATCGTTGATGATTTATCGAAATTGAGTGTGGTGGAAGCCGCAGAATTGAGTAAGATGCTCGAGGAGAAGTGGGGTGTGAGTGCGGCGGCCCCTGTCGCCGTTGCGAGCAGTGGTGCTGTGGCAGGTGCTGTGGCAGAGGAAAGTGAAGAGGAAAAAGTCTTCACCGTTGTGCTGAAAGCGGCTGGTGATAAAAAAATTAACGTTATTAAGGAGGTGCGTTCCATTACAGAGTTAGGCCTCAAGGAGGCGAAAGACTTGGTGGATGGGGCCCCTAAACCAGTCAAGGAGGGTATTGAAAAGGCGGAAGCGGAAGATATCAAAAAGAAGCTAGAAGCAGCAGGTGCAACGGTGGAGCTCACGTAGTATAGCATCGTGGGCATAACATCGTGGGCAACATTCAGCAGGCCGTTCGCTCTTTCGCTATGTGCCATCACATTGTCGAGGGGTGCATGGGACATGGGTGCGCGTATTCGTGTGCGCATGAGGGCGTTGCGTCCATGAGCAGGGTGTCTGTTTTATATGGGGTGCTATTATCCCTGTCACGTATGGTGAGATCTTTGAGAGAGAGTCGGTTATGGGTAAGATGAATTTTTCACGTCAGCGTCTACGTAAGTCTTTTGGGAGTATTTCTCAAGCCGCTCAGCTACCAGACCTCATAGAGATGCAGAAGGCGTCCTATGGGCATTTTCTCGACACAGGCTTAAGACATGCCTTTGACTCTGTCTTTCCCATCACCGATTATTCTGGACAGGTCGAGTTGCGCTTTGTCGACTATGAATTCGATGAACCAAAATATGACATTACAGAGTGCCGTCGTCGAGGTGTTTCCTACGCCGCTCAGCTGAAAGTCACATTAGAGCTCGTTGTTTACCAGATTGACCCGGAAACAGGGGCGAAGAAGATAGAAGAGACCGTTACCAAACGTAGCACTGTCCATATGGGAGAGATGCCCATTATGACAAATGAGGGGACATTTATTGTCAATGGTGCCACCCGTGTCGTTGTCTCACAGATGCATAGGAGTCCGGGCGTCTTTTTCAGCCATGATAAAGGACGTAACCATCCCTCAGGAAAGCTTCTCTATGACGCCCGTATCATTCCGTATCGAGGCTCTTGGGTTGATTTTGAATTTGACACCAAAGACCTTATATATGTGCGTATTGACCGTAAAAGGAAGATTCTTGCATCCACATTCCTTATGTCTATTCCTAAGGAGAAGAGGGCAGGGAAGGGACAGGCCTTATCCTATTGGACAAAAGCGGAACTCCTGAGACAATTCTATAAAAATATCGAATGGACAAAGAAGGACGATGGGTGGCAAGCGCCTTACGACCCTGAGCGCTTTGCGGGTGTCCGCCTGACCTATGATGTCGTCGATGCGCGCACGGGTGATGTCATCATCGAAAAAGGCAAGCGCCTTTCTGAACGTCGAGCCCGCAAGATCGAGGCACGCCATGTCCTGGTGCCAAAAGAGGCGCTCTATGGCGCTTATCTTGCGTCGGAGCAGAGTATCACCCCGTCCTTTGTCGGCAGTGTGGAGGAGACGAAGGAAAAACTCATCTCGATTGTCTTGCCGCAAACGGACACATCGGCCTCTGACGGGACGATACAGGATGGTCAAGGCGCATCCTCATCTGAGGAAGGCGACAAGGGTCGATTATTGTTAGAAAAGATTGTGCATGTCCTCGCGGAGGATATGGTGAAGCACCATAAGAAAAAGGAGGAACGTTATACTATATCGGCCTCTGCCTTGTGTGATTTAGCAAAAGAGTCGGGCAAGCAGCCCCATGACATGTGCGCGCGTGTGATGTATGGGCTTGCCACCCTCTTAGAGGGAAAGGTGACGGCTGATGGGAGCGATGAGAGCACTCTTACCATCACCTATGCTCTTGGCTACTATTTGGATACTGGCCATGAATTGAGTCCGAAGAATGTCGATGATTTGTTCGAGAAGGGGCGTGTTATCCACGCCTTCGATATTGACCATGTGCGTGTTGGTCCATGGGTGCGCAACACATTTTATGCCGATAAGAATACCAATCATCAGGAGGCGCTGCTGAGCCTCTATCAGATTATGCGTCCGGGCGAGCAAGCCACAGAGGAAGATGTCGAAGTGATGCTCGAGCAGATGTTATTTTCTCCTGAACGTTATGACTTATCTGAGGTTGGGCGTTTTAAGATGAATAAGCGTTTGGGTATCGATTGCCCTGATACGGAGCGCACCCTCAGGCCTGAGGACATTTCCAAGATTATCTCTGTTTTAGCGGCGCTACGTGATGGGCGTGGGGACGTTGACGATATTGACCATCTTGCCAATCGCCGTCTACGTTGTGTGGGCGAGTTATTGGAGAATCAGTATCGACAGGGTCTCTTACGAATGCAGCGTGCGATTCGAGAAAGAATGGGCTCTATGGACAGTCAGAGAGCAACGGCCATGAATCTCATGAACGCGAAGCCTGTTGTGTCTGCCATGCGTGAGTTTTTTGGCTCATCATCCTTGTCGCAATTTATGGAGCAGACGAATCCTCTTTCAGAACTGACCCATAAGCGCCGCATATCGGCGCTGGGGGCTGGCGGGCTCACACGGGAGAGTGCGGGCTTTGAGGTGCGTGACGTCCATCCCAGTCATTATGGGCGTATCTGTCCTGTGGAAACGCCGGAAGGTCCCAATATCGGTTTGATTAATTCCCTTTCGACGTATGCGCGGGTGAATAAGCATGGTTTCATCGAGACACCTTACCGCAAAGTCCATGATAGGCGCGTGAGTCGCGATATCGTGTATCTCTCAGCCATGGAGGAAGCGCCCTGCACGATAGCGCAATCCAACGCCACCATGGACGAGAAAGACTGCTTGACGGGTGACCTCATCACGTGCCGTCAGGGTGGTGAGGTTGTCATGTGTTCTCCACAAGAGGTCGACTATATGGATGTGTCGCCTCGCCAACTGGTTTCTGTGGCGGCGGCGTTGATTCCTTTTTTAGAGAATGATGATGCCAAAAGGATTCTCATGGGTTCTAACATGCAACGCCAAGCTGTTCCTCTTCTTGTCAGTGAAGCCCCTTTTGTGGGGACAGGCATGGAGTATGTTATTGGCAAAGATTCTTCTGCCACCGTGTTGGCGCGATGTGATGGCATTGTGGACCAGGTTGATGCGAAGCGTATTGTGACTCGTGCGATGGGTGAGTCTGAGTCGTCTTCTTTGGGTGTTGATATTTATAATTTGAACATATTTCAGCGTTCCAATAACAACACATGCATTCATCAGCGTCCCCTTGTGCGGCGTGGAGAAAAAATTTCGAAGGGCGATATTATTGCCGATGGTCCTTGCACTGACAAGGGGGAGTTGGCGTTAGGGCGTAACGTTCTTGCTGCTTTTATGCCGTGGAAGGGTTACAATTTTGAGGACTCTGTCTTAATTTCCAACAGGATTGTGCGTGATGATATCTTCACGTCAATTCACATTGAGGAATTCAAGGTCGAGGCGCGTGATACAAAATTAGGTCCTGATGAGATCACGCGCGACATTCCCAATATCAGCGAGGATGCCATAAGTCACTTGGACGAAGTGGGGATTGTCCATGTGGGGGCGGAAGTTCATCCTGGTGACATTTTGGTCGGCAAGGTAACACCGAAAGGCGAAATCCCGCTCACGCCAGAGGAGAAGTTGCTGCGTCATGTTTTCGGGGAGAAGGTCGAGAGCATGCGTGATACGTCGTTGCGTCTTCCGCCTGGGGCGTGGGGGACGGTGATCGAGGTGCGCGTTTTTTCTCGCAAAGGTGTGGATAAGGGCGAGCGTCTTGTCGCCAACGAAGCGGATGAAATTAAGAGGTTGACGCAAGAACACAACGATGTGCGTTCCATTCTTGAACGTGGCTACCGCCAGCGTATGAGGGACATTCTACGTGGGCAGAAATTGAGGAAGGCTCTTGGTTCTCTGAAGAAGGGAACGATATTGGACGACAGCATGTTTGATTCGTTATCCTATGCCGAGTTTCAGCATATTGAGGTTGTCAGTGACGATGCCACCGACAACATCGAGGTCGTACGTCGTGACTTACGGGAGAAAATTGAACGTAGTGAGCGTCACTTCGAGAGCAAAAAGGAGGCTGTTTATGCGGGTGATGACCTTCCCCCCGGCGTCTTAGAGTCTGTCAAAGTCTTTGTTGCCGTCAAGAGAAAGATTCAAGTAGGCGACAAGGTGGCGGGGCGTCATGGGAATAAGGGTGTTATTTCTAAAATCATGCCTATGGAAGATATGCCTTATATGGAGGACGGAACACCTGTGGATATTGTCCTTAATCCACTGGGTGTGCCTTCGCGCATGAATGTTGGGCAGATTCTCGAGACTCATCTAGGATGGGCGTCTGTTGGATTGGGGAAGACTGTGAGGCAGATCATAGACAGCTATCAGCAGTTGTCAGGTAAAGATGAAAAAGCGCGCTCTTTGTCACCCTTAAAGACGTTGCTGGGCAAGGTCTATGGCGAGGATGTCTTGAAAGAGGCGGGCATCACCAAGGACAACGACATGATTGAGCTTGGTGGGACTTTAAAAAATGGTGTTCCTTTTGCCACACCGATTTTTGATGGCGCTGACGAGAATCATATTATCAACATGCTGGCTTTAGGAGATCTTGATAAAAGCGGTCAAGTCACCCTCATTGATGGCCAGACAGGTGAGCCTTTTGCGCGTCCTGTAACGGTGGGGTATATCTATATGATGAAGTTGCACCATTTGGTTGATGATAAGATTCATGCCCGTGCCACAGGTCCTTATAGCCTTGTCACACAGCAGCCATTAGGCGGCAAGGCGCAGCTGGGCGGGCAACGTTTTGGCGAAATGGAGGTATGGGCCTTAGAAGCCTATGGAGCGGCGCATACATTGCGAGAGATGCTGACGATTAAGTCTGATGATGTGGAAGGGAGGACCAAGGCTTATGAGACGATCGTCCAGGGGAGTAGCAACTTCGATGCGGGGACACCTGAGTCCTTTAATGTCTTGGTCAAAGAGTTGCGTTCTTTGGCGCTCAATATACGTCTCACTGGGAACAGTCTGGACATACCAGAGTCGCATACAGAAGGCGCTACAGGACATGAAGAGCATGAGGGACAAAGCCGTCAGGTCGCCTCTATCCCTGAAACAGACGGGCAGGGGGATGAACAGGAGAGTGTCCCGATACTCGCCGCGTCCATTGAAGAGCAAGAGAAAGAGCAAGACGGGCGTCATACGGGCGACAAAGTCAAGGAATCAGCCGAGGTCGGCAATATAAAGAGTGACATAAAGAGTGACATGGAGGCTTAGCAGACATGAATTTTCCCCATAACACATCATCCTCTCCTTTTGGCACATCGTCGATCGGTGAGCGTTTCTTCGATGAAATTACCATTTCCATTGCCAATTCGGACGATATTATCAATTGGTCTCGTGGCGAAGTCACGAAGGCAGAGACAATCAATTACCGCACATTGAAGCCTGAACATGGCGGGTTATTTTGTGCCCGTATTTTTGGCCCTATCAAGGATTATGAATGTCTGTGTGGCAAGTTGCGTCGCATGAAGCACAAAGGCGAAGTATGTCCCAAATGCAACGTTGAGGTAACGCTTTCTCGGGTGCGTCGGGAGCGTATGGGGCATATCAAGCTCCAAGCCCCTGTGGCCCATATTTGGTTTTTACGCTCTCTTCCCAGCCGTATTGGGCTCATGATGGACATGAAGCTCAAGCATGTGGAATCCGTTCTCTATTTTGAGAAATATATCGTCACCGACCCAGGCATGACGCAATTTCGGCAGGGTGAGCTGTTGACGGAACAGGACTATGAAGAAGCCAAAGACGAGTTAGGCGACTCCTTCGAGGCTTACATGGGAGCGGAGGGCTTAAAGCGTATTTTACAGTCGATGGATTTAGAAAAGGAAAGTGCCAGCATCAAGAAGCAGATGGACGCGACGAAATCGGAGACGAAAAGAGCCGATTATAGGAAGCGTCTCAAGACGGTGGAGTCCTTTATTCGTTCGAATTCTCGTCCTGAGTGGATGATTTTAGATGTTCTTCCTGTTTTACCACCAGATTTGCGTCCTTTGGTGCCTATGGAGGGTGGTCGCTTTGCGACATCAGACCTCAATGACCTCTACAGGCGTGTCATCACCCGCAATAACCGCCTGAAGCGTTTAGAGGAGTTGCGCGCCCCCGGCATCATTGTGCGTAATGAAAAAAGGATGTTGCAGGAATCTGTGGATTCACTCATTGACAATGGTCGTCGGGGGAGGATGGTCTCTGGTGCTAACAAGCGTCCTCTCAAGTCTCTCTCTGAGATGCTTAAAGGAAAGCAAGGGCGTTTCCGTCAGAATTTATTGGGTAAGCGTGTTGATTATTCTGGTCGTTCCGTCATTGTTGTGGGTCCAAACCTCCAACTTCATCAATGTGGCATTCCCAAACAGATGGCGCTAGAGCTCTTTCGCCCGTTCATCCTATCGGAATTAGAGAGGCGTCATGTCGCGCCAACAATCAAAGCCGCAAAACGTATGATTGAGAGGCGACATCCTGAGGTATGGGACGTTTTAGAAAAAGTCACCCGTGGTCATCCTGTGTTGCTCAACCGTGCGCCCACATTGCATCGTTTAGGCATCCAAGCTTTTGAGCCTTTGCTTGTGGAGGGTAAGGCCATTCAATTACACCCTCTTGTCTGTGCGGCGTTCAATGCTGATTTTGATGGTGACCAGATGGCTGTCCATGTGCTGTTGTCCCTAGAGGCGCGCATGGAGGCACGGGTTTTGATGATGTCGAGTAACAACATCTTATCGCCAGCCAACGGCGACCCCGTCATCACGGCGAGTCAGGATATTGTCTTAGGCTTATATTATCTCAGTTTGATGCACAAAAAGGAGGGTGAAGAGCCTAAGCTCCTTGCCGATATGGGTGAAATCATGCACGCCCTTCACCATGGCGTCTGTTCTCTGCATACACCTATACGTTCGCGTTTTGTCAGCGTGGATGAGCAAGGCAAGCCACGTTCTTATCTTGTGGAGACGACAGCGGGGCGTATGATGATTGGGGCGCTTCTCCCCCGTCACCCACATATAGAGTATGCCCTCGTCAATAAGCTGCTCGTCAAGAGCGAAATTAACACATTGATTGATACCGTCTATCGCCATTGTGGGCAGGCGCGCACCGTGACCCTTGCCGACCAGTTGATGCGGTTAGGCTTTAATGAGGCATGTCGTTCAGGCATTTCATTCGGCAAGGATGACTTGATTATTCCAAAAGAAAAGGCGCGTTTAATTGAAGCGACCAAGAAGAAAGTAAAGGACTTCGAACAGCAATATCACGGAGGGCTTATCACGGAAGGGGAAAAATATAACAAAGTCATCGATGTATGGGATCGTTGCACCGAGAAGGTTACTGACTATATTATGAGGGATATGTCGCAGCAGAGCGAGGAATCCGTTTCTCCCAGCGCCATGAATTCAGTCTATATGATGGCCCATTCTGACGCGCGTGGCTCTCTTACGCAAATGAAACAACTGGCGGGCATGCGCGGGCTCCTGGCGAAACCATCTGGCGACATTATCGAAACGCCCGTCATTTCCAATTTTAAGGAAGGGCTCACGGTGCTCGAGTATTTTAACTCGACCCATGGGGCGCGTAAAGGATTGGCGGATACGGCATTGAAGACATCGACTTCTGGCTACCTCACCCGTCGCCTTGTGGATGTTGCGCAAGACTGCATCGTCAAAGAAGAGGATTGTGGGACAACGCAAGGGATCACCTTGAAGGAAGTCTGGCAAGGAGACGATCTCGTAGAGTCCCTAGGGGACCGCATTTTAGGACGTTGCGCGGCGGAAGACATCGTGTCGCCAAAGGACAAAAAACGTGTTATCGTCAAACGTAATGATGTGATAGACGAAATGGCGCTCGAAAAAATACAAGAGCATGGCATTCATGAGGTTAAGATTCGTTCCGTCTTGCTCTGCGACACCCATCAGGGCTGCTGCGCGCGCTGTTATGGGCGTGATTTAGCCCGAGGGAATCTTGTCAATCTTGGCGAAGCCGTTGGCGTTGTCGCCGCCCAATCCATTGGTGAGCCAGGGACTCAGCTCACCATGCGCACATTCCATATCGGCGGGTCTGCTCAGGGTGGCGCTTCGGTGATTATCGCGCCCTTTGACGGCACGGCGCGTTTCGAGAATATGGACTTGGCAGAGAATTCCAAAGGCCAATATGTCGTCATGTCACATAACGCCGTTCTTATCCTACATGGGGATGGCGGAGACTACAAAGAGTATCCATTACGCTATGGCTCTCGCCTCCTTGTGAAAGAGGGCAACCATGTCAGCAAAGGTGCGCCCCTCGCTGAATCAGATCGAGAGCCCCCCATCATGACCGACTTCGATGGCTCTGCGCACTATCACGATATCGACGAAGGGGTGAACATGAGGATAGAAGTGGACGAGGCGACGGGCTTTGGAAACAAGGTCATTAAGGCACAGAGCCCGAAGAGTATGGTGCGACGTGTGTCACCACATGCAGGCTATGTGCGTTATCACGATATTATTGATGGTATAAACGCGCAGCGTAAGGACCAGCCCGTAGAGACAGAATACACGGGCTATGTCCGTTACGAGGACATCATCGAAGGGGAGACAATGACGAGGGAAACAGAAGACGGCTCCGCAAAGATAATATCAACAAAAAAGGACGAGAAGGATAAATCGCCCGCCTTAAGGCCACGTATCATCATTTACGACAAAAATGGCGAAGACGGGAAAGTCCTCAAAAGTTATAACCTCAGTACAGGATATATTCTTTCTGTCAAGGAAGGACAGCATGTTGAAAAAGGTCACCAGTTAGGACGTCCATCTAATTATATAGGGGAAAAACGAGAAATTATCCTTTCCAAGGACGTAAAGACAGAGTGCGCTGGCTATGTCCGTTACGAGGACATCATCGAGGGGGAGACAATGACGAGGGAAACAGAAAACGGCCCCGCAAAAATCGTCATAAAGCCCGCCTTAAAGCCGAGTATCACCATTTACGACAAAGATGGCGCAAACGGGAAAGTCCTTGAGGAGCACAAACTCAAGACAGGACATATTCTTTCCGTCAAGGAAGGACAGCGTGTTGAAGCAGGTGACCCATTAAGATATTCATCTAGGGCGATAAAGACAGAATACGCTGGTTATGTCCGCCACGAAGACATCATCGAGGGTGAGACAATAGTGAGGGAAACAGAAAACGGCCCCGCAAAAATCGTCATAAAGCCCGCCTTAAAGCCGCGTATCACCATTTACGACAAAGATGGCGCAGACGGGAAAGTCCTTGAGGAGCACAAACTCAAGACAGGACATATTCTTTCTGTCAAGGAAGGGCAGCGTGTTGAAGCAGGTACCCTATTAGGATATTCACCATCTAAGGGGATAAAGACAGAATACGCTGGCTATGTCCGCCACAAAGACATCATCGAAGGTAAGACAATGATGATGGAAGATGACGGCACCGCAAGGATAGTACCATATACAAAAAAGGACAAGAAGGATACGTCACCCGCCTTAAAGCCGCGTCTCACCATTTACGACAAAGATGGCGCAGACGGGAAAATCCTCAAAAGTTACACCCTAAGGGCAGGACATATTCTTTCTGTCAAGGACGGACAGCATGTCGAGGAAGGTCGCCAATTAGGATATGCCTTATCTAACGAGATAAAGACAAAATCCACTGGCTATGTCCGCCACAAAGACATCATCGAGGGTGAGACAATGACGAGGGAAACAGATGACGCCCCCGCAAAGATAGACATAAAGCGCGCCTTAAAGCCGCGTATCACTATTTACGACAAAGATGGCACAGACGGGAACGTCCTCAAAAGTTACCCCCTAAAGGCAGGATCTATTCTTTCTGTCAAGGAAGGACAGCGTGTTGAAGCAGGTACCCTATTAGGGTATTCATTATCTAACGAGATAAAGACAGAATCCGCTGGCTATGTCCGCCACAAAGACATCATCGAGGGTGAGACAATAATGAGGGAAACAGATGACGGCCCCGCAAAGATCGTCATAAGCACCTTAAGGCCGCGTATCACCATTTGCGACAAAAATGGCGCAGACGGGAAAGTCCTCAAAAGTTACACCCTAAAGGCAGGGTATACTCTTTCTGTCGAGGAAGGGAAGCATGTTAAAGAAGGTGACCAATTAGCATATCCATCTGACATGACGCCGCTTATTACCATTCACAACGAGGAAGGTGAAGAGCTGTGGAGGGATCGCGAGCTCATTGCCATTCACAACGAGGAAGGTGAAGAGCTGTGGAAGGATCGCGAGCTAACGGTAGGGACCGAGCTTGTCGTAGATGACCAACAAGAGGTCAAAAAAGGTGATACCTTATGGGTTAAGCGTTCTCTGGGGCCAAGTATCATCATTTGGAATAAAGAAGGTAAGCCAGTAGATGACGTCCGTGGCCGCTATCCCTTGGCGGTGGAAATGAGGGTATCTGTGGAAAATGGTGAGAAGGTCAAGAGGGGCGATCCCTTAGCGACACCTCCCCATAAGGCGGCGAAAACCATTGATATTACAGGGGGATTGCCGAGAGTTGCTGACATTTTTGAGGCGCGTAAACCAAAGGACAGCGCGTGTCTGGCGAAAGTGAGCGGGCATGTGGAAATTGATGTCAGGGGATATAAGACGAAGCACCGCCTCTACATCATTGGCGAGGACGGGAAAAGGGTAGAGCATCTCATGTCCAAGGACAGAGTGCTCATGGTTCAGGACAATGTTTTTGTGGAAAGAGGCGCGCCATTGACGGACGGCACGCCGTGGCTGAACGACATTCTAGAGGTGGAAGGTGTCGAGAAGATGGCCGATCGTATGGTTCAAGAAGTGCAAGCCATCTATCGCTTGCAGGGCGTCCGTATCAATGACAAACACATAGAGGTTGTGACCCGCCAGATGATGCAAAAGGTGGAAATAACGGACGTGGGAGACAGCACATTTTTAGAAAATGAAGAGGTGGACAAAACCCTTTTTGACAAGGAAAAACAAGCGCTAGAGGCGTCGGGCAAACAACCGCCACAGGCAAGGCCTCTCTTATTGGGCATCACAAAGGCATCTCTGCATACAAATTCCTTTATCTCCGCTGCCTCTTTCCAAGAGACGACAAAGGTGCTCACCGATGCGGCCATTGTCGGCAAAACAGACCGTTTAGAGGGGCTCAAAGAGAACGTCATTATTGGACGTCTCATTCCCGCTGGCTCTGGCTATCATGTCCATAAATTGATGCGAGAGGCGGCACAGCACTACAAGGAAAGAAAGCAGGCGACACAACAAGAGGACGACATTGTCACAGACACTCAGGGGGCTGAAATGTCTGGGGACAAGACAAAGACGGGAGCAGGCACGACCGTAGAAGAGATGGTTAAATAGTCTTACTTTTCTCTTGACGTCGCGGGCAAAGAGGCGTAAGACACACCATACGCGCGTCATGCCTGTATCGAGGGCAATGATGACGCGGTTCACTGAGAAACATAAACGCCATGCCCACGGTCAACCAGCTCATACGAAAGCCTCGACAGAAGGTTGTAAAACGTAACAAAGTACCAGCCCTTCAAGGTTGTCCTCAGAAGCGGGGTGTGTGCACGAGGGTCTATACGACGACACCAAAGAAGCCCAATTCAGCGTTACGAAAAGTGGCGCGTGTGCGTTTGAGTAATGGATTTGAGGTTACGAGTTACATTCCGGGAGAGGGGCATAATTTACAGGAGCACTCTATCGTCACCATTAGGGGAGGGCGTGTGAAGGACTTGCCGGGTGTGCGTTATCATGTTGTCCGTGGCACATTGGATACACAAGGGGTTCAAGGTGGGCGACATAAGGGGCGTTCCAAATATGGCGTCAAGCGTCCTAAATGATGTGCTGAGGGGAAGGTCACATGTCGCGTAGAAGGTCTGCGGATAAGCGGTCTGTTACGGCAGACGCCCGTTATGGCGATGTCTTATTGTCATGCTTTATGAACAAGATGATGAAGGATGGGAAGAAGTCAGTTGCCGAGCGTATTGTCTATGGCGCTTTGGATGCCATTGCCTTGAAGGAAAAAGGGACATCGCCTTTAGAGATCTTTCACGAGGCGCTCGCCAATGTGCAGCCTGACGTAGAGGTGCGTTCTCGTCGTGTGGGAGGCGCAACCTATCAAGTTCCTGTCGAGGTGAGTGATGAGCGTGGTCGTGCTTTAGCGATGCGATGGCTGATCGCGTCATCTGTTGCGCGTGGTGAGGGCAGTATGGCGGCGTGTTTAAGTGGTGAATTGCTTGATGCATGGCACAAGCGTGGTGCGTCCATTAAAAAGAGGGAGGATACACACCGCATGGCTGAGGCAAATCGTGCCTTTTCACACTATCGCTGGTAATGAAGCATATAACATGACATGGATGGATGATTAAGGGTTAGAACATTATGGCAAGAGGCACAGCGTTAGCACGCTACCGTAACATTGGGATTATGGCACACATTGATGCTGGTAAGACGACGACGACAGAGCGTATTCTTTATTATACGGGACGTTCTCACAAAATAGGCGAGGTGCATGATGGGGCGGCAACAATGGATTGGATGGAGCAGGAACAGGAGCGTGGCATCACCATAACGTCGGCAGCGACGACGTGTTTTTGGCGTGATCACCGTATCAACATCATTGACACGCCGGGGCATGTGGACTTCACTATCGAAGTGGAACGGAGTTTGCGTGTTTTAGATGGTGCGATTTGTGTCTTCGATAGTGTGGCGGGCGTAGAACCGCAATCCGAGACTGTGTGGCGTCAGGCTGACAAATATGGCGTTCCGCGCATGTGTTTTGTCAATAAGATGGACCGCACGGGAGCAAATTATATGCGTTGTGTGGACATGATGAAGAGTCGCCTTAATGCGAATCCCCTCGTTCTTCACTTGCCTATAGGGGCTGAGAATGATTTTGTCGGCATTATTGATTTGGTAAAAATGAAAGCTCTTGTTTGGAAAGGCGATGGCTTGGGTGAAAAATTTGATGCGCAAGAGATTGATGATGCCATGCGTGAAGAGGCTTTATTGTGGCGCGAGAAACTTGTGGAGACAGCCATTGAGCAGGACGACCATGCTATGGAATCTTATCTTGAAGGTAAAGCGCCTGACGAGGAGACGTTGCGGGCATGCATTCGTCGGGGCACGCTTGCCTCAGATTTTGTGCCTGTATTATGTGGCTCTTCTTTTAAGAACAAGGGTGTGCAACCTATGTTGGATGCTGTCATTGATTATCTTCCATCACCTGTGGATGTGCCCGCTGTCAAGGGGACAACGTTGAGCGACACGCCTGAGGAAGACCGTCGTGAAAGTAGCGATACGTCGCCACTTTCCGCCCTCACATTCAAGGTTGTGACGGACCCTTTTGTGGGATCGCTGAGCTTCTGTCGTATATATAGCGGTATCTTGAGCAGTGGCATGACAGTTTTGAATCCCGTCAAGAATAAACAAGAGAGGGTTGGGCGTATGTTGCAGATGCATGCCAATAGCCGTGAGGATATTAAAGAAGCGTATGCCGGCGATATTGTTGCCATTGCAGGGTTGAAAACGGCAACGACAGGCGACACCCTGTGTTCCCGTGATAAGCCCATTATTTTAGAGCGTATGGAGTTCCCAGACCCTGTTATTGAGGTGGCGGTAGAGCCGAAGAGCAAGAGCGACCAAGAGAAGATGGCGTTGGCGTTGCAGCGTCTTGCGCAAGAGGACCCATCTTTCCGTGTCTCCAGTGATGAAGAGAGCGGGCAAACAGTCATTAAGGGCATGGGTGAGTTGCATCTAGAGATTATCGTAGATCGTATGAAGCGTGAATTCAAGGTGGAGGCGGATGTGGGCGCACCACAAGTTGCCTATCGGGAGACCATCACCAAGGATGTGAAAGTCGACTATATTCATAAGAAACAGACTGGCGGTGCTGGGCAGTTTGCGCGGGTTATTATCACATTCGAGCCAAGTCAAGCAGGAGATGGCTTTATCTTCGACAACAAAGTGGTGGGAGGGCGTGTGCCAAAGGAGTATATTCCGGGTGTAGAAAAGGGGTTGCGTTCGGCTATGGAGTCAGGTATTCTTGCGGGGTTTCCTGTCATTGACTTCAAGGCGACGTTGTTAGATGGAGCGTTCCACGATGTGGATTCGAGCGTTCTGGCGTTTGAGATTGCGGCGAGGGCGGCGTTTCGTGACGGCATGCAGAAAGCACAGCCTGTCTTGCTAGAGCCTCTTATGGATGTAGAGGTTGTCACACCAGAAGAGTACATGGGTGATGTGATAGGCGACCTCAATAGTCGACGTGGTCAGGTGGCAGGCATGGAGGCACAAGGCCCTTTGCAAATTGTCAAAGCAAGTGTCCCTCTATCCACCATGTTCGGTTATGTGAACAATTTGCGCTCTCTCAGTCAGGGGCGTGCGAATTACAGCATGATGTTTTCACGCTACCAAGCCGTGCCGAACAATGTGGCGGAAGAGATATGCCAGAAGGCAACAGGTTAGAGAAACATAGGTTTATACACAGGACATAGAACGAGAGGAGAGATTGATATGGCGAAGGAGAAGTTTGAGCGCACGAAACCGCATTGCAATATAGGGACGATAGGTCATGTAGACCATGGCAAGACGACCTTGACGGCGGCCATAACGTCTGTGTTA
>JACONL010000014.1 GCA_014332745.1 Alphaproteobacteria bacterium GM7ARS4
TTCTTCGTTGTTTCTGGATGGCAGATATGTCAACGTTCTTCTTAGGACTACCATAGCCGTGGTAGCGACAATACCACATGTGAGAGGCGGGTTTTTCCATATCTTTCCCGTGGACATGGTGAATGTGGATATGGCGATTCCTATCATCCCCGGGCTTTGTAAAATAAAACTGACGCGCCGCTGTCGTAGGCACATGGCCTGTGCCGCTAAAGAGGACGTCATGGGTTGTTTGGTGTTGAGGGGGTGGCATGATGTGTCTTCTGTGGCGCTTGACGGACGATAGGAAGGGGGTGTCGGTATGGCGGTGAGGGGGAAAAGACGGGCTCTTTTTACGATACCACTCTTATCATACGCCCGTTTTCTCGTAAAGGGACTCATCGCCTTCGATAATCCGCCTCAAAATGTTTTTCAGGTGATAGTCTTCGATGACACGGCGTTTTGCCTCCAGAATATAAGGGTAGCGTTCCTCCCACAAGGGACTATGACAGACGTCCTTGATTGTCTTGATGCTTCCCTCAATATCAAAAATATCGATGGGGGTGAAGGCTTGCGCGGGGAAGTAGTCGCCAAGATTGGCGCAACCATAATAGAAAGGATAGGCTTCCCCCAGATAGGCATCGGGAATCTTTTCCGACCAGAAATGGGGAATGGTCTGATTCTCTAAGGCAATGGTGTATCGATAGGGGTCGAGTCCATCGGCTTTATTGGCAATGAAGCGCTGTCTTTTCTCCTTATCGTCATAGCCGTGGCCATACACATGGGCATCATCGCCCATGGCGTCCTTGAGCGCCTCTACAAATTGACGACGTTGCTTATGTCGTCCGGCCCTTAACTTTCCACTACAAAAGACGGAGAGTATCCTTGTTTTTTGCTGACGTTTCGAAGACAAGATACGCGCCCATATTGCATGTGATGTAGGCTGGCGAGGGCGCGCCCACAGCATCACACGCCTTTTAAGCTCTTTTGTCTCGATGCCATAATGCCACATGAGGCAAGGGAGTCTTATCCACCGCCCTTCATAGCCCGAAATTTCATAAGGTGATATAACAATGTCATAGTGCTCATTGACATATTGCGCGAATTTTGCGATCAGCTTCTTTAGGTAAAGCGTCTTCTCATTGATAACCAAGATTCTTTGTTGTTTCTTGATGGCAGATATGTCAACGTTCTTCTTAAGACTACCATAGCCGTGGTAGCGACAATACCACATGTGAGAGGCGGGTTTTTCCATATCTTTCCCGTGGACATGGTGAATGTGGATATGGTGATTCCTATCATCCCCGGGCTTTGCAAAATAAAACTGACGCGCCGCTGTCTTAGCCACAGAGTCTGCGCCGTGAAAGAGGACGTCATGGGTTGTTTGGTGTTGAGAGGGTGGCATGATGTGTCTTCTGTGGCACTTGATGGGACGATAGGGAGTAAGTATAGACATGCCGTTTTCCCCGTCAACGGTCATGTCAAGGGTCAAGGCAAGGGGAAAAAGGCTTGCTCCCCTTGTATATGATAGTTTGCAATCAACGCTTTACCTTCTGGACTACGTAGCCACTGGGCAAAGAGGATGGCATGGGCATTATCCTCTTGGCGGTGGATGTGCGGGAGGATGACACTATAGATGTTCTCTAAGAGACTTTTCTCCTCGTTCTCTCCTTGATAAAGAGTAGTGAGAGTCGATTTATTGGCAAAATTGAGCCATGTGGCTCTATCGGTGAGTGTGTATGCTCCTTGCGCTGTGGCGATATTGAGTGTTGCTCCCATACCGCTACCGCTGACGATATACCACCGATGGGTCGCATGAGGCATGGGCATCGAACCACTCCCTTTCCATAAGGCTTTTTCTCTGCTATGGGTGCCGCTATGGTCGCCCCTAGAAACAAAGAGACCGCATCCCGTGTGAAATTGGCGAAAGACATGATAAATGTGCTGATGCTCTTTGATACGGCACGGGTCAGAGGAAGGGCCTACAACGATAAAATCATTCGTCATAAAGGGGATATGAAGGGTGGCATGTCCTTGACGTATGAATTGTCTCTCTGCCTCGGGGTCATGGACAATGAGGACATCGCTATCGCCTCGCCTCCCTATCTCTAGTACCTGCCCGCTTCCCGCCACAAGGAGCTGCACCGATAGACCATATGCTTCCTCGAAATGAGGGAGAATAAAATCCATCAAGCCTGAATTCTCAGTGGATGTCGTGGCGGCAATAAGCAATGTCTTGCCTTGTGCCTCGCTGGCGGACAGGCATGGCATAAAACACAACAGAGACCATAAAAAGACATGAGGGCGCATGACGGGGGGGCGTATGACGGGCATGATGGGTGTCTATCCTCACAATCTCTCAAGAGACCATGTCAGAGAAGGGATAAGGCTGTATGACGAGCAAAGAAGGTCTCTGTGCTGTCATGCTGGACGAGTTCTCCTTTTCGCATGAGCCAGATATCTGTTCCTAGGGCGCGTGCTTGGTTGAGGTCATGGGTGCTCATGAGGATTGTGCAATGTTTTCGACAAAAGTCATCCATCATCTGGTCAAAGCGTTTGCTATTGTGGGCGTCTAAGTGGGTTGTTGGTTCATCCATGAGAAGGAAATCAGGTTTGACGCACCAAGCGCGGGCAAGGGCAAGCAACTGCATCTGTCCGCTAGAGAGACGCCTGACGGGCGTATGGCGTAGGGTGTGTAAGCCTGCCATCGTCAATGCTTCATGGGCGCGTTCAATACGTTGGGCTTTAGGATAGCGACATAATGATAGAGCAAACAAGATATTACGCAAACAATGACAATTATAGAGGAAGGCGGGTTTGGAAAAGACCATGAACGGATGTATGGTGCGCTGGCGCCAGACGACGCCAGCGCTCGGGGTGAGCAAGCCATAGACAATACGCATGAGCATGGTTTTACCAGCGCCATTGGCGCCCAGCAGCATGACGCGTTGTCGTCGCGCAATGGCGCTCGTGATATTGCGTAGAATATCTTGCTCGTTGAGACGAAGGGAGACCTTTTTCAGCTCGACAACCCTCTCAGGCACAGGCATGGACATCGTCAAGAGGATTTAAGGAGTCTTTTACGCAAGGCAAAAGCCGTCATGGTGATCACCATAGACAAGGACAGCAAAACAAGCCCTAAGGAAGAGGCAAAAATAAGATTCCCTTTACTTGTCTCAAGGGCGATGGCGGTTGTCATGACGCGGGTGGCATGGTGGATATTCCCGCCGACAATCATGACTCCTCCGACTTCTGATAATCCCCGACTGAGGGCGATAAGGAGTGATGTCATAAGAGAGAGGCGGGCGTCATACAAGAAATACCCTATCATCACCATAGGACGATAGCCTAAAACAGACCATTGCTCTTTGTGGCGATAGATAAGGTCGGATATGGTTTGTCGTGTCATCACCGTCAAGAGGGGGACCATGATGATAACCTGTACCATCATCATGGCATAGGGCGTGTAGAGGAGGGAGAGTTCGCCTAAAAGACCTTGTTTCGATAGAACAAGATAGACGAAGAGGCCTGCCAGAACGGGAGGAAGTCCCGTAAGGCTTTGCATGATGATAAGAATGGTGTGCGACAGGGGAAACGACAAGAGCGCCAAGACAGCGCCGAGAGGAAGGGCGATAAGGCTAGAAAAAAAGAGGGCGACTCCGCTGACTCGAAGGGACAATAGCACAATCTCTGTGAGGTCTGGGTCAAGGGTGAAGAGGAGTATAAAGGCGCTATTGAGGGTGGATGTCTCCATCACAAGAGCTCCTCGAGCGTCTCGTTATCGAGGATGGCTGAACATTGGAACAGACGCGCTTGACGCTGGTGAAATGCCTTATCTCCCTTGCACATGGCGTGAATAACGATGACACCTTGTTGTCGCCATCGTGCGATGGTGTCTCTGCTGTTGTTTTCTAGGGCATAGACTTTCTTTGCTGTTGTGGCGGACGGGACAACGCGCATGATAGAGTCGAGAAAAAGCGTCAACCCAACAGCTTGCTCCCTGTTTTTATGGCGCGCTATCAGTGGTGTCTTTTGGCGAGGCACGGCATTTTTATGGTGGGGATGACGTTGCAAGGTCATATCGTCGTCATCGACGATGTAGCGTCCTCCCCTCCCTAATTCATAGCGGGCATCTCGTGCGAAATAAGAAAAGGTGATGCCACTATGGTAGGCAAAGCCTCTATTCTCTAAAGGGTCAAGGATAAGCGTCACATCATCCCTGATATGAATATCGTCATCGATACGTTGGGCAGTCGCAAGGAACGCATGGCATGGGGGTTGGCATGAGGGGGGCAAGGTCATGTGGCGTATCTGTTCTATGGCATCCTTTGATTTTCCCGCACAGCGAATGAGAGCAATAAAGATATGGGCAGCATCGTCATGGAGGGATGTCTTGATAAAGGTTTCGTCTTTGTTATTGAGGGCTTTACGCATGTCATCGGCGTCATCGCCTTGAATAGCATAGTGCGTAAACAGGGCTTGGGTTAAGGGAGGCATGTTGAGGTCAACAGTGATATGCGACATCAGGGTATGTCGTAGGGCATCAACGCCCATAAGAATCACTTCGCTATCGGCGCGTTCACTCTCAGCGCCAAAAAATTCGATACCCACATGTTTAAATTGTCGCGCAGGTATCAAGGCATCGCTCTGGGCGTTGGTAATGTCCCCTTGGTAGCACAAACGTAAAGGACGAGGCATAGAGCCTAGTCGAGTGCATGCGATACGCGCCACCTGTGTTGTGAAGTCATTGCGTAAACACATCGTATGATTGGAAATGGGGTCTATCACCTTGATGCGATTATCCACGCTATGTAAGGTCGTGATATAGTCGTGCGTCTCGAATTCAAAAAGGGAAGGCGTGACACATTGATATCCAGCCATACGAAAGTCGCGCATGATTTGATAGAGCACATCCTCGTGCCTATCCGCATGGGGAGGCACAACATCCTCGAATCCTACGGGAAGTGGCTCTTGATGTCGCCGATTCATCGTCTCTACCTCCTATAGCCCACGTTATCCTTCCTCACGACCATAAGCCATAATACCATGGAACAAACAGCGTGAAGGCTATCCACATTAAGAGAGCGAGAGGAAGCCCGACATTGATAAAATCACCAAAACGATAATGGCCAGGTCCCATGACTAAGACGTTCGTTTGATAGCCAATGGGCGTGATAAAACAGCAATTGGACGCAAGGATCACGGTGATGGCAAAAATGATGGGGTCGATATTGAGCGTGAGCGCCGTATTGACAGCAATAGGCGTAAAAATCAAAGCACAAGCATTATTGCTAATCAAATTTGTGACGATGGTGACGAGTAAAAAGAAGAGAGAGAGCATGCCGACAGGGCCAAACAAGGGTGAAAAAAAGTAGACAATGACATGGGCAAGGTACGCCGCTGACCCCGTGCGTTCGAGGATTGTCCCTAAGGCGATCCCCGCCCCAATGAGCAGGACAATGCGTCTATCGATGGCGCGCGCCGCTTGATTGGCGGTTACGACTTGCGTTGCCAGCATCGTGACAGCGCCAAGAGTGGAGGCAGCAACGGTCGAGAGCGTGTCGCTAGCGATGAGGGCGATCGTCCCACATAGGATGAGATAGGCGCGCCTTGCCATGATCGGTGTTGGCAGATAGACGGTGGAACGTTCGATCACCATAAGGTCCCGAGGCGTGCTTTGGGATAAAGACTTCATGTTGCGAGGCTTTGCCATCACCAAGAGTATATCACCCGCCTCTAGACGTATCTCAGTCAGACGCCGAGTTCGAGGGTATTGCCAATCATGGAGGATGCTGGAACAACCATGACTTCACTGAGGATACGCCCTGTTTCCTCGCCTTCCTCCAATGACGTCTGTCCGTAAGAGAAGGAGTCGAGATAGCCTTCACCAACGATAACGTCATCACTACTGACAAGGTCTGCCAGCATTTTCCCTGTTGTGGCGATGACGAGGACGTCGCCAGCCTCTAAGGCAAAATCGTCATAGGGAGGCACTTCGCTATGTTCCCCCCTTAAAATCATACGCACTGTGACATCTTTGAGACTAGGGAATCGGCCATGGCGTGACGACTCGCCTATGAGTTTAGATTTAGCGGGAACGGTGATTTGGGCGATGAATTGTTTTCCTTTCTCCTCTTGAAACAGGGTGCCAGCCATATCAGCTCGGTTTGGTAATAGATAGGGAGCAACAAAGGTGATATAGAGGAAGCCGACACCAGCCAACAGGAGGCCAGGTATTGTGAATTCGAAAAAATCAAGCTCACCATACCCCAGCTCACCCATCGTGCTCGAGACGAGGATATTGGTGCTTGAGCCAATAAGAGTCGTCATCCCGCCAAGAATAGCCGCAAAACTTAAAGGCATCATGACCATGCTGGGCGACAGGTGAAAGCGTTGAGCGAGGGCTTGCATGATAGGAATAAAAATAACGACCATCGGTGTATTGTTGAGAAAACCGCTCATAATGGTCACGGCAAACAGAATAAAAGCCGTGAGCACAAGCCAATACTTGACTCCTAGGTCGAAAATCTTATCGGCAATCCTATCCAGAGAGCCTGTTTGCATAAGCCCTTGTCCCATCACAAGAAATGCCAAGACCGTCATAAGGGCAGGGCTCGCAAATCCTTGCAGAATATCTCCTGCTCCCAAAACAATAGCGCCATCCTCTCCACGCAATGGCACAACATGCAAGAAGACCAATAACAACGTGAGCGTCCCTAAGGACACTTGCTCGATATGCGTATTCTCACTGAAGGCGTAGAGAAGAATGACACCCGCCACCATGGTCAAAGCAAGAATGATAGGCGTTGTCGGGACAAGGCTGATGGTGTCGAGCATTATGGATATGGAATGAAAAATCTTCGTAACACGTTCACCGCCATCCCTCTTTTTTCACACTGTGTTAAAATGTCATATGGTGTCGTTTTCATGCCTGTTATCGGGCTTGCATATCAGTGGAAGAAGAGTATGATGGTGGCGTGCTTCTTCACACCGAGGACACATGTCGTCGGGGAGGGGGCGGACGATACGAGACAGGCATCATGTGTCAACCTTCGAGTGCGAGGAGTAGGATAACGATACATGGCTAGGCATCACCTCACGGGAGTCTCTACCATAGAAGGAATCGTCTTGGCAAGCCTCTTATGTCGTTTTTGTCTCGTCATGGGGAAGAATAGTGATAACATAGAGGATGGGGGGAGGATGGGGGAGAAAAGCACCGGTGGATAACCAGCAGAGGAGAACGTCATGACCATGACCCTAAAAGATGAAGCAGGGGCATACAGCATAGAAACCGACAGCGTGTCTTTCGAGGGAGGTGCGCGTCCTTCTGTGACAGCGGGCGCTCTCACAGGTTCTAGAAAAGTCTATGTGAACATGGCGGACGAGACGCGTATCAAGGTTGGCATGCGCGCTATTGCGCTCCAAGATGACAGCCAGAAAGAGCTCTACCTATACGATAGTTCAGGCCCCTATGGTGATGACGCATGCTCTGTTGATGTGGAAAAAGGCTTGGTTGCCCTTCGACAGCCATGGATTGACGAGCGAGGCGATGTGGAGGCGTCGACTCCTTTATGGAGGGATAGGGACGATTCGAAGGAAAAAAAGAGCGATTCCCTCCCGACATTTCATCGCAAGACGCACAAAATTTATCGTGCTTGTAAGGGACGGGCTGTGACACAGATGGCGTATGCCCGACAAGGTATCATCACGCCAGAAATGCGCTATATTGCCGAACGTGAAAATGAAGGACGCCAACCTCAGGGGCGGGTGGTGTCTCATGCTGACGGGCTCCCCGATCATGTAACCCCCGAATTTGTGCGTGATGAAGTGGCGCGGGGACGCGCCATCATTCCATGTAATATCAATCATCCCGAGTCCGAGCCTATGATTATTGGGCGTCGTTTCCGAGTGAAAATCAACGCCAATATCGGCAATTCTGCCGTGTCATCCTCTGTCTATGAGGAGGTCGATAAGATGGTGTGGGCGATCCGTTGGGGCGCAGATACGGTGATGGACCTCTCTACAGGGGCGGACATCCATAGGATAAGGGAATGGATTATCCGCAATGCTCCTGTGCCTATTGGCACGGTGCCTCTCTATCAGGCGCTAGAAAAAGTAGGGGGTGTGCCAGAGGACCTCTCATGGGAGATTTTCCGTGACACCCTCATCGAGCAAGCCGAGCAAGGCGTTGATTATTTCACCATTCATGCTGGCGTCCGTCTTGCCTATATCCCCATGACTGTGGAACGGCTGACGGGGATTGTCTCACGGGGCGGTTCTATCATTGCCAAATGGTGTCTTGCGCACCACCGAGAGAATTTCCTTTACACCCATTTCGAGGATATATGCGAGATCATGCGCGCTTATGACATCAGTTTTTCCCTTGGTGATGGGTTGCGCCCGGGCTCTATTGCTGATGCCAGTGATCAAGCCCAGTTTGCTGAATTGGAAACATTGGGACAGCTGACACGAACGGCTTGGTCTCATGACGTCCAAGTCATGGTAGAGGGGCCAGGCCATGTGCCTATGGACCAAATCAAAATGAATATGGATAAGCAATTAAAGCACTGCCATGAAGCACCCTTTTACACACTAGGGCCCCTCACGACAGACATCGCACCGGGATATGACCATATCACATCGGCAGTGGGTGCTGCCATGATAGGGTGGTATGGCACGGCGATGCTCTGTTATGTCACGCCAAAAGAGCATCTGGGTTTACCGAACAAGGATGACGTTAAAGAAGGGGTGCTTGCCTACAAAATTGCGGCCCATGCGGCGGATATTGCCAAAGGGCATAAAGGTGCGAGAATGCGCGATGACGCCTTGTCAAAAGCGCGCTTTGAATTCCGTTGGCAGGACCAGTTCCACCTCTCCCTTGACCCCGATAGAGCACAATCCTACCATGATGCCACGCTTCCCGCTGAAGGAGCAAAGCGCGCCCACTTTTGCTCGATGTGTGGGCCTAAATTTTGTTCCATGAAAATCTCCCATGACCTTCGCCATGAGGCACAGAAAGGCATGCAGGATATGGCGGAACGCTTCAAAGAAAAGGGGAGTCAGCTCTATATCACAGAAGAGCAGGATGGGCATTCCTGACTCTGAAGAGACATCCCATCCTATCACGGGATAGCGTTATGCCAGTCCGCCTATGCCTGTGTCTGTGTCTGTTTTCCGAAGGTGGGCGATGACGACATCTCGCGCTCTTTGATAGCTCGACAGCATATCATGGCCGTTAGCGACAAAGAAGGATAAGGCAGAGGCAAAGCAACATCCTGTGCCATGGTGGTAGAACGGCGTGCTACGCATTCTTGCATGCCTTGATATGATAGGCTCATCACGCCCTTCACAGAGGAGAACATCCTCAATGTCGTTGCCTGTTCCTCTGTGGTTGTTGCCATCACCCCCTGTGATAATGACATTTTTGACGCCCTGGGCTCTGAGGATAGAGGCGGATTCTATGGCGTCATGGGTATTGGCAATGGTTGAACGGGTAAGACATTGCGCTTCGTAGATATTGGGTGTGATGCAGTGGAGAATGGGGAAAAATGTTGTCATCAAGGCATGCTGTGCCTTGTCATTTTGAAAACAATATCCTGTGCTGGCGCTGATAACAGGGTCGAGAATGATGGGAATGCGCGCTTTTGCCAATGGTGTCAAGAAGGGAGCAAGATGGCGTATGGTCACGTCAGAGCCAAGGACACCGATCTTGACGGCTTTGATGGGGTAGAGCGCAAGGAGGGAAAGAATTTGTTGCGTAACGATTTTTCGCGAGAGGAATTCGACATAGGAACATTCCTCGTGGTTTTGTGCGGTCACAGCCGTCAAGACGGTGAGGGGATAGCCTCCCAATTGCCGTATTGTCATGCTGTCACGTTGTATGCCTGCTCCTGACGAACTATCGCTTCCCCCGATAAGTAGGAAAAAAGGCGGCGACTCTGTCAAGAATTCGCTTCGAGAAGGCGTTGCTTAATATGGCGAACGGCCTGTTTCATGGTCTGTTCGTTTTGACTGCTGGCGGTGATACGTATGACGGGTTCTGTGCCAGACGGGCGCACGACGAGCATGCCATGCTGTCCCAATTTTTTCCGCCAGTATGCCACATCTTCCTCGATGTCTTTCGTTTTTGCCTTCTGTTTTGTGTCGACACAGACGTTATCATGCATTTGGGGAAGTTTTTGCACAAGGGTCAAGGCTTGGCTGGCTTTTAACTTGAGGCGGAGCATGGCAGCAAGTGCTTGTAAGGCGGCAATGAGGCCATCGCCAATGCCTCCATGCTCCTTGAAGAGGATATGCCCCGATGTTTCACCACCAAAGTCAGCGTCACACTTTTGTATATGTTGGAAGACGTGGCGGTCTCCTACCTGTGCCCGATGAAATCGAACACCCAACGTATCAAGGAAAGAAACAAGCCCGACATTGCTAATCACCGTGCCAATGACGCAAGGCTTATGCCCGTTGATAAACGTTTTCCCGGCATAGCGGTCTTTTGCTAACAAGGCAAGAATGTCGTCGCCATCAAAAATCCCGCCCTGTTCATCCACAAGGACGACACGGTCGCCATCACCATCTAAGGCGATTCCTAGGTTAGCCTTATGGGTGCGCACCGCTTGGGCAAGAGAGTGCGGGTCAATAGCGCCACATGAGTCATTGATGTTGAAACCATTCGGTTCATCGTGAATCTTGATAACATCGGCGCCGAGTTCCCATAAAACGGTTGGCGCTGTCTTATAGGTAGCCCCATTGGCACAATCGACAACGATCTTGAGTGATTCGAGACTCAGAGATGTATCGAAAGTAGATTTGACATATTCGATATAGCGTCCCATAGCGCCATCGAGGCGTGTCGTGCGTCCCAATTGTGTCGGTGGTGCTAGCTGGTCCATCATCTGCTCGTTAGCAACAAAATCGGCGATCTTCTTCTGCATATCATCGCTCAATTTAGAGCCAGACGAATCGAAGAATTTTATCCCATTGTCATGGTAAGGATTGTGGGATGCCGATATCATGATACCAATATCGCCGCGTAGACTCTGTGTCAGCATGCTGACAGCGGGCGTGGGAAGAGGACCAACGAGGAAAACATCCATGCCCATAGAGACAAAGCCCGCTGTCAAGGCTGGCTCGACCATGTAGCCAGAAAGGCGCGTGTCTTTGCCAATAATCACCCGATGACGGTGCGCGCCATTCATAAAACAATGGGCTGTCGCCATGGCCACTTTGAGAATTGTCGATGGCTCTACAGGATAGCTATTGGCAATACCTCTGATACCATCAGTTCCAAATAATGTATTCATAGACACACCACACTTTAAAAAATAGAAGAATAGCCCCCCTATCTATAAAGCAATATGTACAAAGCGATGTGATTATTATACACAGCTCTCACCAATATGCATTCACGAACGGTGTCATTAAGACACAAGGACTATGTATGGATCGCATGCCATAGGGCAAGGGCTTGTCTTGTCTCATAGACATCATGGACACGTATCATATGACATCCACTATAAGCGCCATGTAACGTTGCTGTGATAGAGCCTGCTTGTCGTTTATTGGCTGGAGATTGCCTGTCAATATCACCGATAAAGCGTTTGCGTGATGCGCCAAGGAGGAGAGGGATACCCAACCCATGAAAGAGAGCGATATGACGCAAGAGTTCTCGATTGTGGGCAAGGGTTTTACCGAACCCAATACCAATATCACCCCATAGACGTTGCCTATGGATAGAGGATTGTTCACACATGTGAATACGTTCTTGTAGAGCATCATAGACGTCAAGGACAACGCAATCATAGGAAGGATGGTCCTGCATGGTCTGTGGCGTTCCTTGCATATGCATAAGGATGATAGGCGCATGGGCATGGCGCTGGGCGACGTCCATGCTTTTCGCGTCATGACGAAGGGCACTGACATCATTGATAAGAGAGGCGCCATGGGCAAGGGCGGAATCGATTGTCTGGGCGTTACGGCTATCGATAGACATGGTGATATGTTTGGCGGCAAGGGCTTTGATGACAGGGATAACGCGTTGTTGCTCTTCCTCTATTGGCACAATACGTGCTTGGGGGCGTGTTGATTCTCCTCCTATATCGATAATATGGGCGCCAGCCTTATGGAGTGCTAAAGCGTGGGTGATGGCGTGTTCTTTGAGCACATAAAGTCCTCCATCGGAAAAACTATCTGGTGTCACATTGACAATCCCCATAATAAGGGGCGCATCTGCTTTCATCTCTGGAAAAGGATGAGGACGAGGAGAGGTCAGCTTGTCTATAAGGGCGCGTCCTTGTTCTTGTATGGCATGGCCGTGATGATGGAGGAGGTAGGCATCGAGCTGGTGATAGGGAACAATAGGATGATGTTCAAAGGCATGACGCCTCGAAGAGGATTGCTTATCTGTTATGATGACAGAGCAATGGCTAAAGGCTGTGTTGCAGTGTTCCCCGCCAAGAGGAGCAAGGGGCAGGGCAGACCCATGCTGGACGCTATCACGCGCCATAGTGCCATGACAAAAGAAGCATGGTTCGAGATAAAGTGTCTTCGCCATGATGATTGAGGTGATACGTCCTATGGGACTCTCTCACGGCAAGAGAGCGTCCCGTTTTTTTTTATGACGGAACAGGCTTTGTCACTGGTGACGATGGACGTGGCTCTTTTGAGGCTGATGCTGTTGGGGACTTCGTTACAGGCATAGAATTATGGGGCGTTCCCTTTGGACCGCTCTCACGCCCTTCCTTATGGTGATATTTTTTGAGGCTTCCCTCTTCTAAGAGCGTTTTGACTTCTTCTCCGCTCAATGTCTCATACTCAAGGAGAGCCTCTGAAAGAAGGCGCAGCTTATCGGTATGCTTTTTGAGGACAGAGCGCGCCTTGTCTTCTCCTTCGCAAATAATTCTGTGAATTTCCTTATCGATCATATGGGCTGTGGCATCGGAGACATTTTTGCGTTGGGTGACGGAGTGTCCAAGGAAAATCTCGTCCTGATTTTCGCTATAACGCAAAGGCCCTAATGTGTCACTCATTCCCCACTCCGTGACCATAGAGCGTGCCAGATGGGTTGCCTGAACAATATCGTTAGAAGCGCCAGATGTCACATGCTCTTTGCCAAAGGTAATTTCTTCGGCAACGCGTCCGCCAAACATCATGGCGATACGTCCCTCAATTTCATTTTTTCGCATGCTATACCTGTCGCGTTCTGGCAGATTCATGGTAACGCCTAAGGCGCGTCCTCGAGGGATAATGGTCACCTTATGGAGCGGGTCATTGCCTGAGACATACATACCCACGAGGGCATGGCCTGCTTCGTGATAGGCTGTGAGTGTGCGCTCTTCTTTTGTCATCACCATAGAGCGTCTTTCGGCGCCCATCATGACTTTATCTTTTGCCTCTTCGAAATCTGCCATGGTGACCATGGTTCTATTGCGTCTTGCGGCAAGCAATGCCGATTCATTGACGATATTGCTGAGGTCTGCGCCTGAAAAGCCGGGGGTTGAGCGGGCGATCGTCTTGAGTTTCACATTAGGGGCAAGTTTAATTTTTCGGGTGTGAACCTCTAAGATCTTTGTGCGCCCCTCGATATCAGGGTTAGAGACAACGACCTGCCTATCAAAGCGGCCGGGACGCAAAAGAGCGGGATCTAACACATCGGGGCGGTTGGTTGCTGCAATTAAAATGATACCTTCATTGACGTCAAAGCCATCCATTTCCACCAGCAGCTGATTGAGCGTCTGTTCTCGTTCGTCATTGCCGCCACCAAGCCCCGCCCCTCGGTGACGCCCCACCGCATCGATTTCATCGACAAAGATGATACAGGGAGCATTTTTCTTACCTTGTTCGAACATGTCGCGGACTCGACTCGCCCCCACCCCTACAAACATTTCAACAAAGTCAGAGCCAGAAATCGTGAAAAAGGGAACATTCGCCTCGCCTGCCACCGACCGCGCCAGAAGTGTCTTGCCTGTCCCCGGCGGCCCCACCAGCAGAGCGCCTCGAGGAATTTTCGCGCCTAATTTTTGGAATTTCGATGGCTCACGCAAGAATTCCACGATCTCTTGTAATTCTTGCTTTGCTTCCTCAACGCCGGCGACGTCTTTGAACGTGACTTTTTCTCCCTTATCGGCAAGGAGGCGAGCGCGCGACCTCCCAAAACTCATGACACGCCCACCACCGCCCATCTGCGTGTTCTGCATGATAAAGAGCCATAGCCCTAACAGCAAAAGCGCTGGTATCCAATAGATGAGGGAACTAAAAAATCCCTTCTCTTCGCCATGATGTTCGGCATGAACAATGACATTCTGCTTCGTCAAATTCTCTGCAAGAGCCGTATGAAAAGGAATGATGGTCGTGAATTTCTGTCCGTCAGAAAAGACACCTTGGAGTTTTTGTCCCTTGATGGACACACTACGCACACCACCACTCTCGACATTTTTTAGAAAGTCAGAATAGGCCAGCTCCTGAGCGCCATCATTCTTGTTATGGACGAGGGTGTTGTAGGCCAATAAAACGAAGAGGACGATACCTCCCCAAATCAAAAAAGACCGCACAAATTTATCCATATGTTGTCATCCCACACATTTTTACCTTGACGTTACACTAAGGGTGATTCTATCCCGTTGCAAGCAAGATTTTAGGAAAGACCCCCATCGTGTGCGTCATGTCATGGGGACTGACGGGGAAAAGACGCATGTCGTATGACGACAGAGCGTTCCTTTCTCTAACCATAAGATGTGGCTCTGTGGCGTCAGCGCCCGTCCCATAATGCCGTCTTACCCACGTCTAAGGCAAGCGGCACTGAGGAACAGCAGGCATGTTCGCGCATGATATAGAGCATGTCCCTCTGTGCTTGGTGCTGGAGCATACAGCCATGGAGTGTATGCCCCAGCGGCGCGTTTCCCTTATACGCATAGAGGCTCTCCAGCAGCCTCTTATTGCTTTGTAGGCGTGGCATATATGTCTTTCCACTCACCAAACGAAGCACGCGTCCCACTATCTGCATGGCAATGTCGTCATGGCATCGTCTTAGGTCACCTATCTTCACCACAGCATATCCCCAGCATGACACATGGAGGGAAGAGGCAATCCATTGAGCCATATCTTTTTCTAAAACATCACGCACACGGCGACATGCATGGGTTGCCTTTGTCACCTTTGCGGGAATAAGGCCTATCGTATGCAGATGATGGGCGTGCTGGCGTATGCGTGTTCTCAGAAAACGGGGATCTTTATTAGCGGGGTCACAGACGGGCTCATGGGCTTTAATCCCTAGATGGCGCGCGGTGGCAAGAATGCTCTCTTTGTCAATGGTTAAGAGGGGACGTATCACGCGTATGTGATGGCGATAATGAACGGGGAGGATACCTCCTAACCCATAGACGCCGCTTCCTCGTCCCACGCGTATCACCCATGTCTCGACTTGGTCTTGTTGATGATGTGCTGTGACAAGGTGCGTGACCGCATGGCGCTGGCACCATGCCTCCATAAGCCTATAGCGGTAGGTGCGCGCCCATGCTTGGGTATTGCCTAGAATAGGCGGATGTGTTTCTGTGAGGATATGGCTTGTCATGCCTTTGGATGTCAACCACCGCTGTGTTTTGTCCGCTTCTTGTGCTGAAGAGGGGCGAAGACCATGGTCTATGGTGAGCGCGACAACAGACAATGTCTTGGCTTCTCCCCATCGATGCATAAGAAGAGACATCGTCATGCTATCTATCCCGCCTGAGACGGCAAGGGCAATGGTCGCCCTTGCCTCGAAAGGTTCAAAGGGCTTCATGAGGCGCATGAAAGAGCCGTCATCAATATACGAACGTTCTGACATGTTGACAGGATGTGGTATGGACGATATAGTGCGGGGATAGCATTGGGCCTTAAGATGCTCTCGAGACAACCTCAAAGACATCATGGATGGGTCTATAGATGACGCTTTTACCTTTAACGACGAGAACGGAAGGGGCTTTTAAGAAGGGGGCGTGCCTATTTCTACCAGTGGCCTTGATAGCCTGTGGCGGGGGCGGTGGAGGAGGCGGCGCTCCTGCCGGCATCGCACCCATCTTTTCTACGGTTGCCAGTCAAGAAAGCGATGCGCCACAGAATTTTCTCTTAGATGAAGTTGTAGCACAACGGGCTGGAGGGGGTATTCCCTCCTCCACGAGTGACGCAAGAGATGCCATGTTGCCTTTCCTGAGGACGCGTTTTCCCGTCACCGTTGAGACGCAAAACGCTGGCGGTGTCGCCGATGCGCCCACCTTTCGTACCCATCAACGTGGAAGCACGACAGTGCTCAATGCCGAATATGTGGATACCAGTGGTGGCGCGATCAATTACATGGAGCTCATCAATGTGGCGCCTGCATATGCAGGGGGGTGGACGGGAAAGGGTGTGACGGTTGGCATTTTGGATACGCCTTTATCATTGGGTCATAAAGAGCTCACGGGGAAGAAGATTACATATCTCAATCGGGCGCCTCTCTCGACGTCGTATACCCAAGTAGGTTCACATGGGACACACGTGGCGTCTTTGATGGCGGGTACGTATAATGATGACGATATGACAGGCGTCATGGGGGTCGCCTATGATGCCGATATTCTTTCCTATGGGACGGCGCATGATCTGTTTATGTTGTCTAACATCATAGATCCTAGGCCTAGCGATGGCTTGGATGCCGCTGAGTCCGCGCTCGCCGTCTGGCAAGAGAATGCTGAACGCACCAGCAGCGACCACATGAGAGAACGGAGTTTTGCGATACCGTTCGCAGATCGTCGATTCGGAGAGGTGGTCGCAGCGCCGGGCTTCCGCTTTTTAGCGGGACAGAGCCATCGTGGCTATAAGGCCGATGTCATCGCATTCAGCGCGGGACTCCTCAATTCAGGCGGATATACGAGGCAGGACATCATCGAGTCCCTCCCACACTTGCTTGATGCGTTGCTTCAGCCGTGGAATGATGCCGCCTCTAAGTCCATCATTGTCTTGGCGAGCGGTAATAGTGGACTGTCATTGCCGGAAGTGCCGGGGAGATTGCCCGGTATCTTCCCTGAATTACGTGGCCACGTGTTGTCTGTTGTATCGACTGGTGCTGACGGACGCCTGACCAGTGCTGGCCATCGGTGCGGTGCTGACTCGGCGTCATGGTGCATAGGCGCGCCTGGCACGGGCATCAGACTCGCTCGTAGTACGTCGGTTGGTGACTCGTCTTATGAGGTCGATGAGGGTTCGTCTTTCGCAGTGCCTCTCGTGGCGGGCGGGTTAGCGAGGGATGCGCGATTTTCTCCCGCACAGAGCATGTTGCTCGTGCCCTCAGCCAGTGGCGATGCCTTTTTACGCCTTGTATCAATGGAGATGACATTGTTCGACAGGTTAGAGACAGCCTTTCGCTTTCCTATGTCGTTGTTCGTCCACCAAGACACCCCCCCTTGGTCGCCTTTAACCCATGCCTCTGGCGATGCTTATGAAGCGTCCATAAAGGGATTATGGGGAGGTGACGGACGTGTGAGGCTTACGACAGAGCGCTATGCTCTGAGTCACACCATGAATTTTTACCGCCAGCAAGGGCTCTCGTCTATTGCGCTTGGCGACGGGGCGAGCTTTGCCAATCCATATTTTGTGTTGATGCCATCAAGACAGCACGGCTTGATGGTCACGGGGTCTACATTTGGCTTTGCGATGATGATGGCATCCCCACCCGAAGGGGCCCGCGCACAGGGACGAGAGAGCGCTGGCACGGGGTCCCTTGTGACGCTGACGCCACACCGCCATGTAACGATGCATGCTGGGTATAGCGATGAAGGCAATAGGCTATTGGGGATGACGGGTCATGGCGGGTTTGCCTTTCGCGCGGGAAAGACGTTTTTTTCTGGCGTGCAAGCATCCGTCCCTCTCGGCAGCTGGACGGGATTAGGGCAAGTATTCATAGGCAAGAGTGACGCCCACGCCACAGGCCATCATTTGATAAGGGCGATAGAACCGCTCATCAGCAGCTCCTTTGATGTGGCGATACAGAAAAGGGGATTTTTTGGCAACGACCAGCTCATGGTGCATGTGCATCAGCCTTTGCGTATAGAGCGAGGGGCAGCGACATTGCGCTATGCGACATGGCGTCATGGGGAAGAGCGCCTTTACGACAATGTGTCGTTGCCATTAGCGCCACAAGGACGGGAAATCCGCATGGGAGTCGCCTACCAGCGTCAATTCGCCCATGGCACATTACAGCTACGGAGCGCGTATATCAGACAACCCCATCACCACCGCCATGCGCCCTCGGCTGTGCGCTTTATCGCATCTTTTAAGAAACACTTCTAGCCTTCATACGTCATGGTCATAGGTGTCATAGGGGGGCATCATAGGCTCTATTATTATATGACATCCCATTGATTATCTATACTATATAGAGTATAGTATGGGGTAGGGGGAGATCGGTGTCTGTTCACACGGCGCATCGATGATGTGGTGACGCTTTGCTTTCATAGCGCGTCCCATGTCCTCATCCCATGGGTTAAGAACAGCCGACAGGAGGTCAGCCGCGTGAGACATCAGTCAAAAAGGAACAAAGGGGTATCCCTCTTGGTCTGTGCCATGCTGTCCTTAGGCAATGCGCATTGTTCCCAAGACGTCCTCGAGCCATCTCAGGAGAATATCGATAGTTTCATGCAGCGTCTCTTGAGGACGGCAGACAATTTATTGGCGAAAAAGGATGTACAGAATGCGTCACTTCTCTACAAGAAAATCATAGACCAGAGCGATACGGAGAGCAGTTATATTTTTGCTGTGCCAGCCCTGAACGGCTATGGTGAGTCCCTCGTTGATTTGAATAATCCTGTGGAGGCGTTGGAACAATTCCGTGAGTCATTGACAATCCAGCGCTATGGCAACGAAAGGGCGCATTTTGGCATGGCGAAGGCGTATCTTGCCCTCAATCGTCCCGATGATGCCATTGTGCACTATGCCCATATTTTAGAAAACCTCCCAGACCATCCCGAAGCCTATAACGGCCTTGGCGTTGCTTACGATAGTAAAGGCCTTCATGAAGAGGCGCAGCTCGCCTACAGAAAAGGGTTAGCGCGCGCCCCCGCTGATATATCTCTGGCCAATAATCTTGGTGTGTCGTTGATGTTGAGTGGACGATTTGACGAAGCCATTGCGACCCTTAAAGAGCTCAGTTTTGACCATAAGGCGACACCAAAAATACGCCAGAACCTCGCCTTTGCCTACGCCTTCATCGGTAAAATGGAGACAGCGGAGCAGATCAGCCGTATTGATTTAGACCCACAAGCGAGCAAGCGGAATCTTGCTTTTTTTCAGCAATTGCGCGCAGCACAGCAAGCCAATCTTGCCCGTCAAGAGAGAAGAGCAAAGGAGAAACACCAAGCAGGGTTGGCAGGAGACAACAAGACACGCGCACAGAACGCCCTGACGTTGAAAACAACCCCCGGACAAGCAACCTCAGAGAGGGGACATCGAGCAGACATGCTGCTCCTTGAGCCTTCTGACACCGCCACAGCAACAGACGGCAGACAGGAAGAGGGTAGAGTCGACACAGACACCATGGCCATGAAAGAGATCCCCTCGAGTCGCTCCCCTTCCACAAGGAAGGACAAACGCCCTCCACTGGATGAGGACGAGGCGCGCAAACAAGCCATCCTCAATGCGGTGCGCGATAAGGCATCACAACTAGAAGAAGAGGCAGCAAAAAATGGTCTCGTGGGAGGCGTCTATACCGTCCAAGTCGGCGCTTATCGCTTTGTCAAGGTTGCCAATGCCACAGCAGACAGGTTAAGACGCGAAGGATACAAACCCTATCTTGTGGTCATAAAAGATAGGAAAGGCAAACAGCTCCACCTATTACGCCTTGGTGCTTATGATAAAACGACGGATGCTATCAAGACGATCGAAGAGCTCTATGAAAGTCTTGGCGTGCTGGGTGAGATTCGTTTGGTCGATAATACCCCGCCGCCCTCGTGAAGCATCGATGTTCACTCTGATATTGTTGCCGTATCACGCACTTTTTTGCGATACACCTGAAGATTAGAGAGAACCTTCAAGACATAGTGACGCGTTTCGTAGAAGGGAAGAGCCTCTATCCAATCAATTTTATCGACATTGTCGCGTCTTGGGTCGCCAAATTTGCGCATCCAAACACGCACCCGTGAAGGTCCAGCATTATAGCCAGCGAGAGCAAGAGGATAAGAGCCATCATAGCCTTTCACCAATTTTTTGAGATAGCTGCCCCCGATTTTCATATTATACATGTGGTCGTGGAGGAGGCGTTGCTGTGAATAGGGTATATTTAAATCTTTCGACATGTATTCAGCCGTTGTTGGCATGACTTGCATCCATCCTAGCGCTCCCGCATGACTCACAGCCTCCACAGCCATGAAGTGACTCTCTTGACGTATGACACTGAAGAGAAGAGCTTTCTCGATGCCTCTCACGGGAATATGCTTATCCTCAAGCACGGGATAGCTGAATTCAGGTTCGGAATAGCCACGCAACATCAACTGACGACTCATGGAGGCTGCGACTTCACCATGGCCAAAACGTGCGAGCAACTCAATGATATACGCCCGTTGCACATCCGTTGAGGCGCGCTGGAGAAGGAGATGTTTTAGGAAGGGATAGGACTCATCAACCGTATCAGTGGCAGCAAAAATCCCCAATAATGTTAAAAGCCCATCATGGTTGAGGGGTTTTATTTCATCATCCAATGCCTCTTGGTCAAAGGGGAACGTAAAAGGGACATGAACAAAAATGGGCTCATGGCCTCGACTGATTTGGGCACGACAGAGTTGTCCATAGAATGTCGTAGGGTAGCGCGCCCCCTGTTCTAGCCATGCGCGGCCAGCGTCATTCCTCCCAAGAACTTGCGAAGCCCGCCATGCCCAATAAGCGGCCCGCGCCTTTTCCAAGCTTGAGACAGCATTTTCATAGAGACGGGAAAAATGACGATAGGCAGATAGGCTATCATTTAAGAAACTCAGCGCAATCCAGCCGCTAATCCACTCTCCTTCAGAAAATCCTTCTTTCCATACGGTGCTATGTTTCTTTGCGAGACGATAGGCGTCTTCGATATATCCGTCATAAAGAAGAAAGCGGATATAATCTTCATATTCTTGCCACCATGCCTTATCGTTATTGATGTCGTGGGGCAGTTTTTCTATGGCTTGGAAACTTTCAGCAAAGGAACGAGCCACTGAGAGTTCTTTGAGAGCAGGACTGATAGGGTGTTTGCGTAAAATCTTTTCTGGTAACGCCTGAATCAGTGTCGCCATGATGTAAGGGACAAGGGTATCACGCCATTGGGTATAGAGTTGTTCCCGTCGTTGGGGACGCATTTGGCTGATTTTATTTTTAACATCCATACTATTGCCATCTTGCAATAGGCGTTGGAGTCTTGCTCCATAATCTTCCTCCTTGAGAAGATGCGCGTATTTTTTAAGAAAATGCTCTTTATGCTGTGGCATAAGGTCTTGTTCTCGCCATATTTTACGCGCTGAAAATGCTTCCGCCTCTTTTTGTCCAGCGCGGCGTAAGGCAGAGAGGCGCTTGAGATGTCCCAGATTGCTCTGTGGCGGATAGCGTCCAAACCATGTGATGACGTCATGGGCGTCCATCTCTTGTAGGGAGAGGGCATTTTCTGCCGCAAGGCGTATTCTATCCATGTCAGGCCATCCCCTATGGGTTTCCATAAATTGCTCAACGGAGTCCAGAGAATGCTCTAACCAATAACGGCGGTAGTTTTTCCAACGCACATAGCTTTTAAGGAGAGGGTGATTAATGGTGCTTGCTAAATCATAGGCTTTACGAAATTCTTCATCTCTTGCCGCTTCGATGAGGTCCACGACATCTTGGTAGTGAATGCCAGCGATATGCTCTGGTTTCTGTATATGGGCTTTCAGGGGAGACGTGCGCATACGTGGCCTCGGGATGGGGCGAGGCACAATGATCAGCTGCCTTCTCTGTCTTGTCTTATCAAGGAGTGTTTTTCCTTGTGGGCTCTCTTTTTTTTCTTTATTGATTGTCGTCTCTAAGACATTCTTTTCCTTCTTCGTTGAGCTCGTCTCCCTTTTTTCTTGCGACTGATAGGGATTTGTTATAGGATGAAATGCCGTGAAGGCAAAGATCGTCAAGGCGAGGAGGCCATAGGCCAATGGGGGGGGCAATGGGACGTATGTCGATAGGGAACGCATGCTCGTGTTATCTCTTGTGTCTATGGATTCATGATGTTCGTCGTGCCATTTTTTGCGACCGCTTTCCTACGGATTATAGTGTTTTTTCTTGCTTATTGCTTCGCATTTTTGGTGACCATAGAAGAAGAGAGGAGCACACCCATTATAGCAAACATAGGCGGGGGCGGGGGTTATGCGACCTATGTGACGGAGAATGGAACAAGGCGACATGATGGCAACATTTCAAGGCTCTTTGACGGCGCTTATCACGCCTTTCCATGAGGAAGGAATCGATGAAGCGTCTTATATCAAACTCATCGAGTGGCAGATCGAACAAGGCAGTCATGGCCTTGTCCCTTGCGGGACCACGGGTGAGACGCCGACACTCTCCCACGAAGAACACAGGCGTCTCATAGAGCTCTGTGTGAAGACGGCATCGGGGCGTGTGCCTGTCATGGCGGGGTGCGGTTCTAATTCCACCCAAGAAGCCGTTTCTCTCGTCAGATATGCTGAATCTGTGAAAGCCGATGGCGTCCTTGTCGTTTCTCCCTACTATAATAAGCCTAGCCAAGAAGGCTTATACCAACATTTTAAGGCGGTTGCTGAGGCGACAGCGCTCCCCGTCTATCTGTATAATATCCCTGGACGTTGCGTCGTTGATATAGAGCCCCACACGATGGCACGCCTTGCCACGCTTCCTTCCATTGCAGGCGTCAAAGACGCATCCAATGATATGACACGGGTGATGACAATACGACAAGACATCGGCGCGCATTTCTCACAATTGAGCGGTGAGGACGCCACCATTGTGCCGTTTCTCGCTATGGGAGGACACGGTTGTATCTCTGTCACGGCAAATGTTGCCCCTCAGCTCTGTGCCCAACTCCATAACGCATGGCAAAAAAAGCAATGGCAGGAGGTCGAGCGTCTTAACGCCCTTCTTTTTCCCCTTCATAAGGCGTTGTTTGTCGAGCCTAACCCCTCTCCCGTCAAATATGTCGCGTCATGCTTGGGACTTTGCGCGCCTCTTGTGCGTCTTCCCCTCGTTCCCATAGCACCAGAGACGGAACGTCTGTTAAGGTCTCTGGTGGAAAGGTTAGCGCTTGCCTCATAGCATGATGGGAAAGACATCAAAACGACATGACGATAAAGGGCGTCACATCGTTGCTCAAAACAGACGTGCGCGCTACGACTATAGCATTACTGATACGTTGGAAGCGGGGATTGTCTTACATGGAACGGAAGTGCGCTCCTTGCGTCAAGGGCTTGCGAGTCTCAAAGAATCCTATGCCAGCATCACGAAACAAGGCGAGCTGGTGCTCTTGAATGCCCATATTGCGTCCTATGACCATGCCACGGACGAGCAGAATCACGAACCAACGCGCATACGCTCTTTACTCGTGCATGCTCGCGAGAAAAAACGCCTACAAGGTGCTATCAAGAAAAAAGGATATACCCTTGTTCCTCTCAACATCCATTTTAACAGGCGTGGGATTGCAAAGCTCGAGCTTGCTTTGGCATTGGGTAAGAAAAAATATGACAAGCGTGAAAAAGAAAAAGAGAAAATATGGCGGCGAGAAAATCAGGCTGTCTTACGTCGCCGATAATGACATCGTCATGACGCCATGTGGTGTTTTTCTGCCACAGGACGGACGAGGATATTGGCAAGAAGCGCCAAGGCAAGCAAGCCTGCCATAGCATACATTGTTGAATTATAGAGGGTAGGCGAAGGGTCTATGACGTGGGCGGGCGCAATTTCCATCATAGAACGTATCGTCACGGTTTTTGTCTGAATGAGCGTCTCCAGTTGCTCGATGGTCTGTCCAAAATGGGACTGGAAGAGTGTTGGGTCATGGTCTGTGATATGCTGTGCTAGGCTTTCAATGGCTTGTATGCGCGTATGCTCTCGCAATTGGGTAATGGCGACAGGTCCTAGAACACCGGCGACGCTCCAAGCCGTCAAGAGGCGTCCGTGAATACCGCCCACATAGCGTGTGCCAAAAATATCGGCTAGATAGGCGGGTATTGTCGCAAAACCGCCACCATACATCGTAAAAATAATCATGGTGATGGCGTAAAACATGACGAGCCACTGCACATGGGGAGAGACACTCACCTGAATGGCCGTATAGGGAATCGAGACATAGAGGAGCATCCCAAGGGTAAAGAAAATCATATACGTCGCTTTACGCCCTATGTAATCGGACATACTCGCCCAGAAGACGCGTCCAACCATGTTAAAGACACTAATCATGAGAACATACTGAGCAGTGAAGGCCACATCGACAATGTGGGGGAGGGTCGTGCCAAAGATTTCATTCATCATTGTTTTCGCCACACCTAAGACGCCAATGCCTGCGGATACGTTAAAACACAAAACAATCCACAACAGATAAAATTGCGGCGTTTTAAGGGCTTGGTCGATATGGACATGCTCTGTTGTCATCATCCGCTTAGCGCGATGTGCTTCATCGGGCGGAGTCCATCCCTTAGGAGTCCATCCTGTTTGCGGGACACGATAGGAAAAGGCAGCGATAACCATCACGAAGAAATACACAGTGCCAAGGGTAAAGAAGGTGGCAGCGGCGCCGGTAGAACCCGTTCCTACCTGATAGACCCCAGCAGGCATCGTAGGATGGATAAGAGCAGCCTCTTTTGTGCCTAACACGACGACTTCTAACAGCGCGCCATCCTGTGTGACATAGCGAATGCCCTCGACCGTCCGCATGGCCACATCCTCCACAGCGCCTAAATAAACAGGCATATCTTGAAAAAAGGCGAGCAGGGCTTCGATAGAGGGTGCGCCTACCATCGCCCCACCGCCAAAACCCATGATAGCCATGCCTGTTGCCATCCCGCGTTTATCGGGAAACCAACGAATAAGGGTGCTGACAGGTGAGACATAACCGAGTCCCAAGCCACATCCCCCCAAAACACCATAGCCAAGATAAAGAAGCCATAATTGGTGATACAGAATGCCAAACCCACCAACGATAAATCCCCCTCCCCATAGGCACGCAGCGACAACACCGACCATACGCGGTCCCACCTCTTCGAGCCACTTTCCAGCAAAGGCGGCAGCACACCCCAAACAGACAATGGCGACAGAAAAAATCCATACCACTTGCGACAGATGCCAATCACCAGCGGCTGGCACAATGACGCCTAATTCGCGCACAAGGGGAGGATTGAAAAGACTCCACGCATAGACCGACCCTATACATAAGTGAATGGCAATAGAGGCAGGAGGCACCAGCCAGCGATTAAAATCGTCAGGGGCAACGATATATTTCTTATGGAGACGGAGGGCAAGAATATCGTGGAGCGTCTGATACATGGTGATGTGTCGTGTGTGCTGTCCCCATCGACCGCCTCACAAGGAAGGCGAGCTACGTCCAAGCCTATACATGGATGGACAGGAAGGCAAGAAAAAACACCTTCACACCTACGCCTTGTGCGTTATCGTCATAGCGCATGGCACGCCCGCATGGCACGCCCCCGCATGGCACGCCCCCGCATGGCACGCCTATGTGGACATGCGTATCCTCTCACGCGCCGTCTGGCAATAGGCATCATCAACGTCGATACCCAGATAGCGCCTCTGATGTTCATGGGCGACAAGCGTGGTCGTGCCAGCTCCGTTGAAAGGATCCATGACAATATCATGGCAGTAAGAAAAGAGCTTGATGAGGCGTTCCACAAGTTTCTTGGGAAACATCGCTGGATGGCCATATGTCTGCATATCCCGTTCGGGGGCGATAGACCATCTGGCATTGACCCATGTTTTGAATTCATCGGCCGTGATATCGATGGCGTCTCTTGACCCCTCTTTTTTGAGAGTCCCTTTACAGAAGACCTCGATAAATTCCCATGTGTATTTGAGGTAAGGACTAGCGGGGCTTTTCCAACTCCCCCATGCCGTATATTTGCAATTATAGTTATTCTTTTCCCAAAGGATTTCCCCTTTCCATATGAGTCCTTGTTGCCATAAAAAATGGCTGATGACATGGTGGCTCGGTATGTAATCGGAAAAGAGGGGTTGCACATTGATGATGAGTCGCCCGCCATGGACAAGGACACGGATACATTCCTGTAAAATGGCAAATAGTTGGTCGTAATAGGCGTGCCATGGGCTTGTATCTTGGTGGAGTCCATAATCAAGCCCAAAATTATAGGGTGGTGACGTGATGATGATATCGACACACTGGTCAGGGAGTTGTCTCAGGATCTGGAGGCTATCACCACAGATGATGGTATTGACAAAGGACGCGGGTAAGGGATGATGACTCTTTGGGTAGTCTTTGGCAAAAGCATGGTATCCCTCTCGTCTTTTTTCCTTTGTTTTGCGATGGAGCACCTTGCGTTCGGCATTGTAACCATGGTGGATTTTCTTGCCGTGGCGCACACCAAAACTATGGGAGGGACGGGATGATGGCATGCTTGACAAAATAATGGGAAAGAGAGAGCATGGCGCCGATGGGCGAGGTCGTGGCTGAGGCGCGCTGCGATGATAAGAGGTCTGTCGGTGGCATGTCAAGGCATGGCGAGAGCGTGGGGAGGAAAACAAAAGAGGAGGATTGACAGAAGGGTCTTGCTTCGCTAAAGGGTATGGATGGTCTACACAAGGTGGGGTGGCCGAGCGGTCAATGGCAGCAGACTGTAAATCTGCCGACGTAAGTCTACGTAGGTTCGAATCCTACCCCCACCACCACATGACAAGAAAAAAACCTATGGGCGTTTTGTGGCATGCATGCCTTTATGGCGACATCGGGAAGGAAGGGGCTTTTTCCGCGCTCTCATGGATTTTCCACAGCAGACCTATGCCTATGCTGTAGTTCCAAGGCTGTTTAAACAGGGGACTTCCTTTATTGGCACTCCCCCCGTAATAGCCCGCCCTTGTCGCCAGAAAAAGGCGGAAAGATGTCGCAATAGGAATTCCCATCCCTACAGAGAATTCTGTCCCTAAATATCCAGCGCGCGCTTGATAGCGCGGCCGATTGGCTCTGGCATAGGCCGGGGCGACCTCATAAAAGACACGATGTAGCCCTGATGTCGCAAAAAGAGGACTGAGCGAGAGCTGTAGTCTGTCTCCCTCACGGACGATGTCGCGTCTTTTGTAGGCGAGCTTTGTATTAAAGACAAAGCCTCGATGGCGCGCAATATCAGAGCCAAAGGAGAAGAGGGAACGACTTTGGATTTTAAGGTCCCATGCGGACGTCTTGGCGCGGTGGCGTGATAGGTTCGTTCCTATCCTATCGAGGTGGATAATCAATTGAGGACCAATCCCCACCATCGTATCAATATCAGGCATCCCTGCTCTATCATCATTATCATCTGAGTCGGCATTAAAGGCGAGAGATGCTGATATATCAAAAGAAAAGAGGGGCTCATCTATGGCAACGGCGCGCGCAACACCTCCCTCACCCACACGTAGAACGGGCCCTCGATAGATGATATAGGGAAACCCAAGCCCCCGCACATGGTAATCGTCGGCGGCGGGATAATGTGGGATATAGGCGGCGCCACCAGCTAAGCCCAGCTCCCACAGGGGGCGCGTTTCCCCTTCCTTGTCTAGGCTATCCCCATACGTAGCAGTGGAATGACACGCCCCCCAGCCTATCACGACACACCACAAGCTTAAGCGCATCCATGTCATCATGGTCATGGAAAAGAAGATGGAGGGAGAGAATACAAGACTTCATTACGCCTCAGAAACCATGGCGTGAAGGGCGAGTCGTAATAGGCAAAAATAGGCGGTTCGTCGAAGGGAATAGTTTGTTTCAAGAGATAGCGGCGTAACATCGACGCATGCTGGTAAAAATTGTTATCACTATGGCGACCTGAAAAACGTATGCTGGCAAAGCGTGTCTTTGGGATACGTCGTAGGACGATACGTTGGTCGTCAGGGGTTGGACTATCCTCTGCGGAGAATGTCGCTGGAAGATAAAACCCTATGCGCCATGCGTTATCTCGCTCGTTTTCTCGTTGTTGACGTTGGATATGGACAGATGGTTGCTGAATCACCGGTGTCGTCATACTGATCGCTTGCTGTTTTTGGTTTGCCCCTTGAATATAGTCCACAAGGATAGAAAAAGCTTGATAGGCGGCTTCTTCGCGATTGCCATCAACGACAACTTCAGCAACGAGGGCTGGCGCATAGTCGCGTATGGCGATGTCACCATCTTGCTTGAGCAACGTATAGTCTGGTTCTTGAAAATGGCGGTGATACCCACATCCATAGGAGATAAGGGAAATCCATAAGAGCATAAGCCATCGTCCCAACGAAGACATAGCCTTGAGAGAGCATAGAACCCCTCTCTGTTTCCCCTTAGGCAGTTGCCTATAAGCCAATTCTTTCATTGAACTTCCTAATGATTGCCCCAATGGGGCCCATAGCGTAGATTTTCTTGGTCATCCACGGACATGAGTATGTGAAAAACCACGTGGCGATAATCCAAAACACCGTTGTCGGCATACCGGGCACCACCGTGCCAACCATCCCTAAAGAGAAAAAGAAGCTCCCGCACCCAAAAAGGAGCCAATTGCGTATCTTCAGGAGAGAGCCGCCCACTGCTTTTGTCCATACTCTCAAGCGAGCGAACATTGAGTCCTTCCTCCCATAACATTCACCTGACGACCTCAAAAAGAGACAGCATCCACCCCATCCATAAACAAGGACACGACAATAATCAAGAATAAAAGGTCAAGACCTTTCGAAAAAAACATCGACGGGAAGGGCGCATCGATATCCCCCATCATCCCCATAGCGCCTCGGCGCGCCTCACCACTTCACTTCATGTAATCCATGAAGGTATAAGACATCGTGCCAACCAATATGTTAAAGTATAACTTTAAGGATAAAAAGCAATGAAAAAAGGCGATAAGCCATCTATATTCATGTCTTACATGACGATAGAGGATTTTATACCTAACAGAGCATAGTTGATATGCGCGCCGTCTATACGAGCAAAAGGCTTGCGTTCACTGGGGAGAATGCTTTAGGTAGGGCGATAGTGGGCAGGGGTTGTTCCCGAGCGGTTATCGTGTGGCGGGTGTAGCTTAATGGTAAAGCCCCAGCCTTCCAAGCTGGTTACGTGGGTTCGATTCCCATCACCCGCTCATCGTGAATACTCTTTGTCTTTATGGCCTGTTCAGAGAGCTTTTTATTGACACGTATAGGGATAAGGCAGTATAGAGGGTGGACAGGGGACATGGCGACTATGCATGGCGTATGACAACAATTGTGGACGTAGAACGAGAGGAGAGATTGATATGGCGAAAGAGAAGTTTGAGCGCACGAAACCGCATTGCAATATAGGGACGATAGGTCATGTAGACCATGGCAAGACGACCTTGACGGCGGCCATAACGTCTGTGTTA
>JACONL010000015.1 GCA_014332745.1 Alphaproteobacteria bacterium GM7ARS4
GACTCCATTCGTCGGCAAGGCGGCGCTTAAATTTCCAAGCATAAAGACTGACAACCCAATCATAAGGGTTACGAATCACAGAGATTTTGAGAAAGCGGCGGAAGACGTCATCCCCCAGAAGAGTCCGTAATGTCATGGCATCCATATGTGCGCCCAGTTTAAATGCGCGTTTTTCCCCATTTGCTGTGACCACATCAATCTTGTTCCTCACAGGATACGGGTAAAAACGCGCCCTCAACCGATTGCTTTTCCTGTCCCCAAACCGACTCATCACATCATCTTTGCCACAAAAACGGGAGAGGGCAATCTCCAAACTTGTCCCCGCCACCTTCCTAGGCTTGATGAAAATAAACTGATGTTTGAAAGAAATGATGGTCATACGTTTTACCTCATCATCTCTTGTGGAGTCTCTGTAGGAACAGACAGCCCAGACAACCCCCCAGACAAACTTTCAGGCAACCCCCCAGACAACCATGGCAGGTCATAACCGAACGTGTCTAACTCAACGGCGTAGTGCTTTTTCATCATCTTTATCCCCTCAAAAAAACCTTCGAAACACGCCCGCGTTGTGAGGGCTGGCGGACGTATACCTCCCTTCACTCGTATCCCCTTGAATGTGTCATAGATATTCTCAACGAGTCCCAACCTCTGTGAGAGAGCCGTGAGGTCTGCCTCGAAATGCTCGAAACGAATCATAAAATCAACAGCATCATAGGGACGCTTGAGCGTGGCGTATCGACGCCCTTGTCTATAGACATCGTCTTCAATGCTCCTGAGAAACCATCTCCTAAATTGAGGGACGAAGAGGTGATGTGGCTCTTGCCTCGGCTTGGCAAAGTTTTGCCAAGCATAAAGACTGACGATCCAATCATAAGGGTTACGAATCACAGAGATTTTGAGAAAATGGTGGAAAATACTATCCCCCACTATGGCTCTTATTGTCTCCGCATATAAGTGCGATTTTAACTTAAGCATCCTTGCCCTCGGTGTCTTTACATGCCCGCGCACGGGGTACGGGTAAAAACGCGCCCTCAAACGTTTTCTGTTCTCGCTCCCCAAACAACTCATCACATCATCTTTGCCACAAAAACGAGAGAGGGCAATCTCGAGGCTTGTCCCCGCTATCTTCTTGGATTTGATGAAAATAAACTGATGTTTGAAAGAAATGATGGTCATACGTTTTCCCTCATCATCTCTTGTGGGGTCTCTGTGGGAACAGACAGCCCAGACAACCCCCCAGGCAAACTTTCAGGCAACCCCCCAGACAAACTTTCAGGCAACCATGGCAGGTCATAACCGAACCTTTCTAACTCAATAGCATAGTGTTTTTTCATCATCTCTATCCCCTCAAAAAAACCTTCGAAACATGCCCGCGTTGTGAGACTCTGTGGGCGCACATGTCCCTTCTCTCGTATCCCCTTGAATGTGTCATAGATATTCTCGGTGAGTCCCAACCTCTGTGAGAGAGCGGTGAGGTCTTCCTCAAAATGCTCGAAACGAATCATAAAATCAACGGCATCATAAGGGTGCTTGAGCGTGGCGTATCGACGCTCTTGTCTATAGAGCTCGTCTTCAATGTTCTCGAGAAACCATCGCCTAAAGAGAGAGACACTCGTCTCCCGAGATGGTCCACAACGCCTTTTATGAGCCCGCCACGCATAAAGACTGACGACCCAGTCATAAGGGTTACGAATCACAGAGATTTTGAGAAAGCGGCGGAAGACATCATTCCCTAGAAAAGACCTTAATTGATGAACTGACCCATGCACAACCAGTTTAGACGTGCATTTTTCCCCATGCTTGACCAGCTCAATTGTATTACGCACGGGATACGGGTAAAAACGCGCCCTCAACTGATTGCTTTCCTCTTCACGAAACCGACTCATCACATCATCTTTGCCACAAAAACGAGAGAGGGCAACCTCGAGGCTTGTCCCCGCCACCTTCGTAGGCTTGATGAAAATAAACCTGTGTTTGAAAGAAATGATGACCAAAGAACTTCCCTATGGATGACCCGTTGTACTTCTCTTAACACACCCCATTACCACGTCAGACGCCCCGTTGTCAATGACATAACACATACACCATATGTATATGGTATTGTGCGACAACGCCTATGGAGGCGCTCCATAGGATACAACACATATATATGGTACAACACACATATTATACGTATGCATGACGATAGACCATTCCCCTCATAAGGCTCAGGACAAGACTCATGGCGCATGACACCCTCGTCATAGGGGGGACACCCATTCACCCAGGGGAACGTCAGCGCGTCTTTATCCGTCTTCCCCAGCTCTATGACTTTACGACCATGACGATGCCTGTTGACGTGATACGGGGAAAAGAGGATGGGCCTCGCCTGTTTGTCTCGGCGGCCATCCATGGCGACGAAATCAACGGGGTGGAGGTGATTCGTCAATTGCTTCGTTCAGCCTTCATCAACCATATCCATGGCACGCTCATGGCCGTTCCCATTGTCAATGTGTTTGGTTATAACGATAAATCTCGCTATCTGCCAGACAGGCGCGACCTTAACCGCTCTTTTCCTGGGCATCCTCGTGGGCCCCTAGCAAGCCAATTGGCGCATATTTTCATGCAAGAGATTGTGATGAAAGCGACCCATGGCATCGACTTACATACAGGGGCGCTCCACCGCACGAACTATCCACAGATTCGCGCCTATCTCAAAGACAAAGACACACATAACATCGCCACAGCCTTTCAAGCGCCTGTCATTATTGACGCCCAATTACGTGATGGCTCGCTCAGAGAAGCAGCCCGTCGCCTCCATATGCCGATGCTCCTCTTCGAGGGGGGCGAAGCGTTGCGCTATGACCCCTATGCCATCGACGTCGCCCTCAAAGGCATACGCAACGTCATGTATGTCATCGGCATGCTCCCGCAAAAAATACAGAAGCCCTCGCATCACCGCGATACATTTTTTACGGCGCTCTCAAGTCATTGGGTGCGCGCCCCCCATAGCGGAAGCCTACAAAGTCATGTCAAAGCAGGCGATAGGGTTGTGAAAAAGCAAATTCTCGGCATGATGTCCGACCCTTTTGGCGACAATCATGCGCGTATCGAATCGCCTCTGGATGGCGTCATCATCGGCGCGACAACCATTCCTCTTCTCAATGCTGGTGACGCCACCTTCCATATTGCCACATTAGAGGACTATGAAGCCCTCAAAGAATATGATACACTCGCCGACAGCCAATACGGACCCATCCACCAACTCACGTAGAAGACAATCTCAAGAGGACGATCTCCATGCCCCCCCCACCATCCGATACAAAACAAGAAAGGACCATTGTCGGAAAAGAAGAATGGTGCGCTTTGCCATCCTTAGGCTTGCCTGCTATCAAGGCGCGTATCGACTCAGGGGCGGCCACGTCATCCCTCCATGCTTTCAATATCCATGAGTTCGAAGAGAATGGCGAACGTTTCGTTCATTTCGACATCCATCCCCTTCAGCATGACAGCAAAACCATGCAAAGCTGTCGCGCGCCTGTGATCGATACGCGCACGATCAAGAGCTCCTCAGGGGAAGCGCAACGTCGCCCCATCATCAAAACCGCCATCACACTGGGAAACGAGACATGGGATATTGAGGTCTCTCTTGCCAACCGAGACACGATGGGATTTCGCATGCTCATTGGCAGAGAAGCACTGGGACATCACGTTCTTATTGACCCCAATAGCGCCATGCTCCTTGGGAGCGTAGACGATAAAGAGGCGCAAGCCCACTATAAAACGAGCAAAAGACGTCCTGTCAAAGATAAGATGCGTATTATCGTCTTGGCGTCTAATCCTAAACTCTATTCTAACGAACGCCTCATGGAGGCGGGAGAAGAGAGGGGCCATGACATGCGTTTTGTCAATATCAGCCAGTGCTACATGAACATGAGTTCGTCTAACCCCCAGATTTTCTATCGAGGGGGACAGCTCCTCAATAATGCCGATGCCATCATCCCGCGCATACGTCCCTCTATGACGTTTTATGGTTGTGCCGTTGCCAGACAATTCGAGACGACAGGCGCTTTTTGTCTTAATGACTCCATCTCTATTGCGCGTTCGCGAGACAAACTACGTTCGCTCCAGATGTTAGCCTATCGCCGTATTCCCATGCCAACAACAGGCTTTGCCAATTCACCAATGGAGACGTCGTCCATCATCGATATGGTGGGGGGCGCTCCCCTTGTCATTAAACTCTTGGAAGGCACACAAGGAAAAGGTGTCGTCCTTGCCGAAACAGCAAAGGCCGCAGAGAGTGTTATCGACGCGTTCAAGAGCCTCAAGGCCAATATCCTTGTCCAAGAATTCGTCAAAGAGGCCAATGGGCGAGATTTACGTTGCTTTGTCATCGATGGACGGGTTGTGGGGTGCATACAGCGCCAAGCCGCCGCTGGTGAATTTCGCGCCAATCTCCACCTTGGCGGAACAGCGCAAGCCGCTAAAGCCACCAGCGAAGAGAAAAAAATTGCCATCAAGGCCGCAGACGCTATGGGATTGCAAGTGGCGGGCGTCGATATTATCAGCTCAAAACGAGGCCCTATGGTGCTCGAAATTAACTCATCCCCAGGCCTAGAAGGCATAGAAGAGGCCACGGACCAAGATGTGGCGGGGATGATGATCGACTCGACACAAAAACATCTCTTAAAAGGACACAAGAGCAGACCCGCCCTCTCTTGACCCGTGACGTTTAAAATGGGACGTCATAGCCGAAGCGCGCGCACTCCACAGCCGCATGCCTTTTCACAGAGACGATACCGTCATCAAAATCCTCGAAACAATGGCGCGCCGTGAGGCCTCGAGGACGAAAATGTCCCTTTTCCTTGATATGCATAAAGACTCTGTAGAGATTCTCGGCGAGACCAAGGCGCAACGATAAGCGATGTAAATCTCTCTCAAGAGATTCATAACGCACCATGAAATCCACAGCGTCATAAGGCTCAACAAGCGTGCATAAGCGCCTGTTGTAATGCAAAACGTGACACCGATGTTGCCAAAACCATTCAATGAAATTATCACGCACCATAAGATACGCCTCCCCTTCACTACGTCTGAGCCATGCGTAGTGACTCACGACCGTATCGAAAGGATTGCGCGTGACAGAGATTTTCAGAAAACGACGAAAAAGGTCATCTCCTAGGACTCTGGCGATTTCTTTTGCGGGCGTGTGTCCCACACGTTGATGAAACATGTGCTTGTGCTGTACATCAGGCGGGCGCGTTCGTGTCCTCTGAGAGGGTGGCGGTAATTGCTCCCGCAAGGCAGCCTCTGGAAAGAAAATGTCATGCGCGCCACAATGCTGACACAGCGCAAATTCGAGGCTCGAGCCTGCGACTTTCACCGTTTTTATAAAGATAAATTGCCGATGATAAGAAATAATCATGGTGTCATCCCTGAGACGCCCTTCTGTGTCGGCGCGTCATAGCCAAATGTGTCTAACTCGATGGCACATTCCTTCCGCACCCTCGCAATCCCCTCATCAAAACCCGAAAAGAGATGGCATGCCGTCATGCCTTGAGGGCGTATGGAGCGATGTTTGCTCATTGTGCGATATGTATCATAGATATTCTCACGAAACCCCAGACAGCGCGACAGCTGGGTCACGTCATACGCCATGTGTTCATAGCGTATGATAAAATTCACGCCATCATAAGGCTTGTCCTCATGGAGAGAACATATGCCCCTGTTGCGACAAAAATGGGGTCTATCCACCGTCAACAGCCACTCTCGAAAAGAGGACGGGTCTTTTGCCTCATAGGGTTCTCCCCGCGCCGCTCGCCTCTTTTTCTCTTGCTCATAGATATGTTTGGTATAGAAATAAAGGCTGACCATGCGCGTAAAGGGGTTGCGCTCGATAGAAAAGACAAAAAAATCGTGATAGGCGTCTCCTAACATGGCTTTCACGCGCCGTCCCGTCATATGCGGCCCTTCGGCTTGGAGTCCTTCCTGTATTTTTTGCTGATATTGTTCAGGATATATTTTTGGTGTCTTATGGGGAGCAACAATTCGAAAATTATGGCACAGGTCATGGTCATGGTCAAAGAAACGCTCATAGAGAGCATTCTCCATACTTTCCCCGCCCACCTTTTGGGTTTTAAGGAAAATATAGCGATATGTGAAAGAAATAATCATAAGACACCCATCTCCATGCTCATGGCACATCATAGCCGAAGGTTGTCAATTCGATGGCATAATCCCGCCGCAACCTCTCTATGCCGTCGCGAAAGCCATCAAAGCATGCATGGGCTGTGAGCCATGGCGGGCGTATGTTACGTTTTCCTGTTTTACCCTTAAAGGCATCATAGACATTCTCTTTCAAGCCTAGCCGTTCCGACAAACACGCCATATCCTGTTCTCGATGTTCGTAGCGAAGCCACACATCGATGGCATCATAGGCTGTCTCGATACAACATCGTGCGCTGTCTCTTCTGGTGCCTCTGCTCCCATGGGTGAGAAACCATTGCCTAAAATCGTCAACGGAGAGGGCATGGCCGTTGGCGACTTTGTTCCGAGAGACCCAAGCATAATCGCTCACCACTCTCTCGAAGGGATTACGTATCATGGCAACCTTCAGAAATTGGGAAAAGACACGTTGTCCCACCGCCTCCATGATGACTTTTGCAAAACTATGGGGAAGGACTCGGGTATGCAAAGGCTGATGTTGCCCAAGATAGACCAGCTTTTGTTCATCGATACGTTGTCGCGAGAAGGGATAATAACACCACCCTATCACGTCATCTGTCACCTCCCCTTCGAAATAAGGGAGTGAGACGGACGGCCAGAAATCACCATCACCACAAAAAGATGACAGGGCGGCTTCGAAACTCGACCCCGCCACCTTCACATTCTTAATAAAGATGAGCTGGAGCGTGAAAGAAATAATCGTCATACAGCATCACAGGATGTCCCCAATCACCAGAACACCTTAACGTTTTGAGAATTGATGTGACCTTCTCGCTTTATGGCGTCCATATTTTTTACGCTCAACGACCCGTGCGTCGCGAGTCATGAATCCCGCTTTTCTGAGGGGCGCATGGAGATTGGGATTATAGGAAGACAATGCCTTGCTGATACCATGGCGCAAAGCCGACGCCTGACCCGAGAGCCCTCCCCCTTTGACCGTGCTCTTAATGTCATAACCATTTTCATCTTTGATGACAGCAAAAGGTTGACGCAAGATCATACGCAAGACAGGACGAGCAAAATAATCATCGGCATTCTTGCCATTGACGATAATCGTCCCTTGTCCCGCCTTGAGCCATACCCGCGCAATGGCATTTTTGCGTTTCCCTGTGGCGTAAGCGCGCCCCAGAGCATCAAGGGGTTGGGCAACCCGAAGATGTTGTGGCGCTTCCGTGCCGCCGCCATGAGGTGTCGTGGGGGATGTCGTAGGCTGGGGCGCTGTCGTGTCTCTTCCTGCTTGTGTCTCTGCCATGGTTCTTGTCCTCTCATGTTCCCTATATTATCCTCTCATGACGATGATACTACGTCACGCTCGTCTATCATACCACCTATTTTCACGCCACACGCATCGAGCGTTGAACATTTTTAGGATTGCGCGCCGCCATATCGATGGTGATAGGCTTGTGAGCGTCAAAGGGATGGGTCTCTTTGGCATAGACATAAAGATTTTTCATCATTTTGCGCCCTAAGGGACCGCGTTTGACCATACGCTCGACCGCTTTCATAACGAGGCGCTCTGGGCGTTTCGTGGCAAGCATGTGGCGTGGCGATATGGATTTGATACCCCCCGGATATCCCGTATGCCAATAAAATCGTTTGTCATGCCGTTTTCTCCCTGTGAGAGCTACCTTATGGGCATTGACGATGATCACTTTGTCTCCACATGACAAGAAAGGCGTATAATGCGCTTTGTGCTTCCCCCGAAGAAGAGTCGCCACATAGCTCGCCATACGTCCCAAGACAATGCCTTGCGCATCGATGAGATACCACTGGACAGGGCGGGATGTGGGGATAGGCGTCTTTCCCATAGCCGTTCTTCCATCCATGCTCAGACGTAGGGGGAGCGATGATGTTTTCCTATGCGTCGGTGCTGTCTCTTTTGTCGTCATCATCCTGTTCATCCTCTTCGATGTGCTTGCGGGTTTCTCTAGGCTCACTATAAAGGCAAAGCTCTCTCATGTCATGCATATATCTATGCATTGCATACCATGTCATGTCGATGCCTGCCATAGACGGCAAGGTCGACATACCACCCCATGCCTTTTATCCGCCCTTATGATGGCGCTGGCGGTGTCGTCTGTTCCTTTATCCATGCAAGGAAATCTGGAACACCATGACATATGGGAAGGACAACGATACCGGGACATGAGTCAGAATGTAGTTCTTTTGCCCTTTGGCAAAGGCGCTCTTGTTGTTGCGACGTCGTCTTTGCCATGAGAGGATATTCCGTGCGTTTCTGTAATCCCTGCCACACAAAGAGTGCTTCGATGGGGGGACAGAGATGGACACATGCCGCCAGACGTTCTTGAATAAGGCACTGGGCGATAGTCTGTGCTTCGTCAGCGGAGGGCGCTGTCATATAGACCATACAATAGGAGAGAGACATGTCGGTTGTCACCATAGACGATGACACCATGCATAACAGAGCATAATATGATTATTTTATTTGACTATCTTGAGACAAGGGGCTAGAGTTGAATAGCCCCTCATTGTATGGATTGTCTTATAGAACAAAACCTTGACATCTGTATAGGGTTTTTGTAGTATGAGGAGCAGGCGGGCTTGTCATAGAGTTCAAGTGCGTCACGTAACATTGTTAACGCATAACGGAGAGTGTCTGTAATGAACAAACTACCCCTTTATTTTATCGCTTTTGCCTTAGGCGTTGCTCTGTCCATCGCACCCAATAGGGCACAGGCAGATGTGGAGCCTGACTTCTTTGACGAGGAGTTCTTTGAGGAAGAAGAGGAGTTCTTTGAAGAGGAGGACTTCGAAGAGTTTGTCGAAGAAGAGTTCGAAGAAGTTGAGTATGAAGAGCAGATTAGCGGTTGTATCCTTGACACGGAGGCCCGCTTGGGCATTTTGTGTGACAATTGGTCGACTCGTATCATTGGTCGTTTTGGCGTGGATGCCCTTTTCTTGGGTACTGACTCTGCTTCTGATGGTGCATTCCGTCCCCGCTCGAGCGGTGCTGGACTGAGCACAGCGCGTATAGGCGTTTCTGGCACGCTGTATCGGGACTGGGTCTACAAGGTGGAGTATGACTTTGTCCAAGAGCGCCTTGATAACATCGATGTCGATGAGGACAGTAGTCGTTTTATGGGCGAGAGCGCGAGGGGGCAGATCACGGATGCCTATATCGCCTATCGGGGCATCGAGGACTTCACCATTCGTGTAGGCAATATGAAAGCAGCCTATAGTTTGGCGATGGCGAACGATTCTCGCTTTGACCTCTTTATGGAAAACGCGACAGCTATGCATGTGTATGGCAATTCGAAGCCACGTTATCCGGGCATTGCTGCTTCTTATTACGACAAACAATATAAAGTCTTGGCAAATGTCGGTGTCCATCTAGAGCCCTACAACATCGAGAATGGTTCTGAGGATGGTGACGACATCAGCCTCTATGGGCGTGTGTCTTACACGCCGTACCTACGCAACGAGTGGTATAGCCATGTGGGGATTGGTGGCACATATGTCGCGAGGAATGGCGACGATGCCTTCCAGACTTACACATCTGTTGCTCCCTTCACGACGGCGATCGCCAGAGTGGGAGACGACCCTCTCTTCGTTGCCAACCGCGCGGCCTCTTACGAGTCTAGCTATGTTGTCAATCTTGACCTTGCGGGTGGCTGGAGACAATATGGCGGGCAGTTGGGATTGACCCGCATGACCCATAGCCCTGTTGGCGGCGGTGACTCTGTCAATCAGCACATGTTCTATGTGCAGGGGAATTGGTGGCTGACCGAAGAACGCAACGCCTATGATCCTCGAGAAGGTGTGTTTGGACGTATCGTTCCTATCCGCCGTCTTGGTGCGGGTGGCATGGGTGCTGTCGGCGTCTCTGTGCGCTACCACCGCTTGCTCTTGGATGATAGCGGAACGGGTTTCGTATCCTCTGATGGCGCGCCCGCTACTGCACGATTCAACGAAGGCGGACGTCTCTGGGGTATCACGGCCGCTGTCATGTGGAAGCCTAACCCGTACGTAAAATTCGTCGGGGAATACGTCCATGTGGAGCGTGATGCTTTCGCTTGCGGTTCTGTTCGAGGCGCTGGTAACCCAACAGCAGTGGCCTGTTTGGGAGGCGACACGCCCAGTGGCATCCAATTTAGGGCACTGATTGACTTCTAAAGAGGTCGCTTCTGTGTCCAGCTCTCCGTAAAAGCAGCCCGTTTCCTCCCTTCTTGAGGAGACGGGCTCTTTTGTAGGAGATGTTTCGAGAAGAACGACAAGAGGAAAGACTTGTCATTTTATTGTGAGGAGAATAGGAGAATGCGTAGAAGTTATCCCTATATGATGGCGTGTTTGTGCGCCTTTGGTTTTTTTTCCATTCAGTATGACGCCCAAGCCGATGTAGAACCCGGCTTTTTCGAAGAAGAGTTTGAGGAGTTCATTGAAGAAGAAGCCCTCGAGGACTATGTAGAAGAAGCCTATGAGGAAGAACCTCAAATAACGGGCTGTATCCTTGATACGGAGGCGCGTGTTGGTGTCTTGTGTGAAAATTGGTCAGCGCGCCTCACAGCCCGTCTCTTCACGGACGCCCTCTTTGTCAATAGCGATAGCCCCGTGGCCGGTCAGGGACGCGGGCAGTTCAAGCCGTTATCCAGTGGAGCAGGCGTGCGTTCCGCACGCATCGGCATTGCTGGCACATTCTATCGCCACTGGACCTACAAGTTGGACTATGACTTTAGGCAACGGACAACGAAACGCCAGAACCCCAATAATGACCGTGGTCGTATCACCGATGCCTATATTGGCTATAAGGGCGTGCGGGACTTCACTTTCCAAGTGGGGATTATAAAGACGCCCTATGACCTGACCCAAGCCAATGACTCACGCTTTGACGTCTTCATGGAGGGGTTCTTTGGCGATAGTTTCGGTATCACAAAGCCACGCTACCCTGCCGTCCAAGTCTCTTATCGCCATCGTGATAAGAAGACGACCGCCATGGTTGGTGCGCATCTAGAGCAACATGATTTGGATGTCGCCTATGATGAAGGGGGCGATGATGTGGGCATCTATGGGCGGATAACGCACGCGCCCTACATGGAAGGCAATTGGTATAGCCATGTGGGCGTGGGAGGAAAATATCTCAACCAAAATGGCGCGGCAACAGCACAAAACTTCCGTTCCATTGCCCCTTTCACCCAAGCCTTTATCGATGTCGATACGGATGTTCTGTTTAACGCCAATAACAATCACGCTATCAGGACAGTCGGTGGTGTCCCCACTGCGCCTAACTCCGACTCTTTCTATATTCTCAGTCTGGAGGCGGCAGGCGGATGGAAGAACTATGGCGGACAGATGGGATATACCCGTATCGGCCATGACCGCGCTGTGGGTGATGATGTAGGACACCATCTCTTCTACATTCAAGGCAACTGGTGGCTCACAGGAGAGCGCAACGCCTACATTGCCGAGCAAGGAGTCTTTGGGCGTGTGCTTCCTATCCGTCGTCTCGGCGCTGGCGGCATGGGCGCCGTTGGCCTCTCTTTGCGCTATCACCTCCTCAATCTGGATGATAGTGAGACACCCCTTGCTAACAACGTAGGCTTTAACGAAGGCGGACGCCTCTGGGGTATCACCGCTGGCGTCACGTGGAAAATCAACCCCTACATCAAGCTCATAGGTGAATATGTCCATGTGGAGCAAAGCAACTATGCCTGTGCGTCCATTCAGGGAGCAGGAGCGCCAGACGCCACCCGCTGTCCATCAGACCTCCACCATCGTGGCGTGCAACTCAGGGCGCAGATGGACTTCTAGAGGCTCACAACACACCACAAAGCCTCAAAGGCAACAAAGAGCCCGTCCCCCTCAAGGGAGAGACGGGCTTTTTGCTGACGACATAAAGCAATATATCCTCTTATGACAGACAAAGTTATTGACATCATGATATACGTCATTTAGGATAGTTGGAGTCGCCTCTTAGGGTGTTGTGCTTGTTGAGACAGTAGGCATTCTGGGATGGCGAAGGGGGTCGTTTTCATCCACTCTATGGGAGAGATTAAACATGCATAAAGTATCTGTATATATGCTCGCGTGGATTCTTGCCTTCGGACTGGTGGGCATCCAAGGCAATGCCTTTGCCGATGTTGAACCGGGCTTTTTCGAGGAAGAATTTGAAGAATTCATCGAGGAAGAAGAGATTGAAGAATATGTAGAGGAAGTCTACGAGGAAGAGGCTCCTACGATAACGGGCTGTATCCTCGATACAG
>JACONL010000016.1 GCA_014332745.1 Alphaproteobacteria bacterium GM7ARS4
CTGTGTCGCGTAAAAGCCAGCACATGGCACGTAAAATATCTCTCCATCATGGCGCGTGCCATCCTCCTCGATAAAAAACATCTCTCCTCGATTGGAAAACGCCACGCGCGTCTTAACAGACGGATAGAAGAGACGCACACATTCTTGACATTGAGAGAAATCAAGAACGTCAATCCCATCCGGGCGTTTCTTCCTATCCATAAAGATTAAATTGTTCGACGTCACCCCCACAAGAACATAATTGTGAGACTCTGCATAGTCATAGGTCGAAAGAGCAGAGTTCCCACGTCCCCTATCTCTGGCATGGGGCGTCGATTCGTAGCGTGTGTCAAAAGGAATCGATACATTGTATTCTATGCATACGACTCTAGGGCGAAGCGTCTTAAGAGATTTCCATATGGCAAGGTCGATACCATCGATATCGATGGAGAGCAAGTCCACAGCTGTTACCTCAGCCCGCGCCAACAGATTATCTAAAGAATTGTGTCCCTCGACCTCAACAAACGCACAGAGCGTCTTAACAGAAGGGTGCTCCCGATAATTGGAAGAGAACTGCCAAAAACGCTTTTTGTCCCCTTCTATAAAGACCCCAGACCACCCTCGTTCAAAGAAAAAACGGCTATTAGACAGGTGTATGCCATCCCAAGCCCCAAATTCGACAAAGACGCCCCTCTCACCATGACATGCATCAAAAAGCCAATGAAGAATGCCTTCCTCACCACACCCAGAATGTCTCTGTCCCGCATGACGCATGAATGTGAATTCAGGATAGTCCATATGTTGACCCTTTCATGTATTCCCGACATAGACATTTGGAGATGCCTTGCTCGCCTTCTTCGTTCTATATCCCACAGGAGCATGCCTAAAAAGACCGGGGTTTCTAATGCCGAGCTTAAAATGACTGCCTTGCCACCATTGACATTTCTCACAACCGCACTTCATCGAATGCTCTATATCGCCGAAGCCATTGCGGTGGCCTGTGCGTATGGCATAATGGTTAAACATCTTCTCCTTGATGAATTGACGAGAGACCAAAACGTTATTGTTAGACCAATCCATGCCTTCGCTGTCGACGAGATAAGAGCCGTGGTCTGTTTCGTGGATAATATGGGGGAACATGGCATGCGGTGCCCTCTCCACATAGACGGCGCGCCCGCGTAAGCGCCTTGCCTTAACGGGATGGAATCGCTGTTTCAGGGCGTGAATCCCTTTTTTGATAACACCCGTGCTGGGATAGAGAGGCGAATCACTGACAGGATAATAACGCCTATATTGGCTCACACCTTTCTCGGAAATATCGTCACGTTGCCATCGGTGACGAAAACTATAGCACACCGTCTCCCCAGAAGCCACAGAGGCAAGACCTTGGCGTAGCTGCTCTGACACGCTGTTGACATCTTCAACGAGAATCCAATCCTCCTCAAGCAACAGCATATAGTCGGTGGAGAGCGCGTCTACAAGCCTCTCAAATCCCCCCAGAATTCCTTGATTGTCCTTATAACCCTTGTAGGGCATGGCGAATTCCTCAGCAAGACGCCTATCCTCTTCTCGGCACTCCTGAAAGACAATACATCGTTCATCAAAAAGGTCGAGAAAGGCGTCATAGGCATAAGACATAAGCGCCTTGCGTAAGCTCCTCGAGCCTCGCCAACTTAAAATCCCTAAGCCTAAAGAGCGCATCGTTTAACGCGCCATAGAGGCGCGAACGAACAGGCGGTTCTTTGCATAACCCCCTTGCGCCTCTATGTCCTTCTGCGTCTCTGTTTGCACCGCCACCAAACCACAAGAATTGAGGAAAGGCACGAGTTCTCCGTCTAAGCGCCCTCTATTCTCGAGCTCGACTTCTACCATGAGGGTGTGTAATTGGGAAAGGACGCTCTTCCCTCCCTTTGTCACCAAATCAACCTCTAGGCCATCGACGTCAATTTTAACATGGTGAGGCTGTGGCACGCCAAAAACACGGCACGCATCGTCCATCGTCACCGCTGGAATATCAAAAAATCCCAATGTATGTTCATCAGACGCGAAGAGTTGCGAGTGTGGCTGTTTGACGACATCTTTGTGTACCTCCCCCTCAATCCCTCGCCATCCCTGCCCTTGCAACGCTATCGCCTCGTGGAGACGTAGACGCTCCATGGATGTGCGAGGACCGATGGCGATGCCATAGGCGCGAACCCTCTCTCGAAACGGATTGAGTTGAATGCTCTGCGTCAGCTCCATCAGGACGGGAACATAAGGCTCGAAGGCATGCACAGAGACACCCTGACGCAACGCCGCATATAAGGTAAACATGCCGACATTCGCGCCAATATCCCAAAAGATTTGGTCTTCTTTGAGATAATCGCGTATCCAAAAACGCACTTCCTGCTCATGGGACGCAAATTTTCTCCAATCCCGCCGCTCCGATTCTAACATATTGCCGATATTCTTAACATCAGCGCCCTGAAAACGTAAGACCCCCATATCCGTCTCGACCTCATGAAAGGCTTTAAGAAAACGAGCATTTTTGAGCGAGGAGATAAGGCGCGCGCCATAACGCTCTGCCTTCGCCTGACCTAAACAAGAAAGAAGTGAGACGACACCTCCCGCCAACAGACGCGACATAGATAATCTCATAGGGATACTCTCATGGGGACGCACGCCCGTTCATCTTGAGCCAACCCAGACGATATTCAAGTTTTTTGATGATACGCAAAACATAAACAAACGAAAAGGCGTTGCTTCGTATATATCCCCGCAATCCATCACGATAACCACCCTTGATACCATACATCCTAAAAAAAGACCAATGCCGTTCCGTCAACAGCCTCAGCACCAGCCATGGCAAAGCCTTGCCCCTCGATGCGATAAGAGACGTGGTGCGGTTATCCTTATCCCAAAAATGCTCGAAGGAACGAACGGGATAATGGTAGCACACATGGACACAGCGCGCAATCCTTCTTCCTTGAGCGACAATGACCTCTTCGGCAAAAGGCACATCGTTGAATCCGACCATCTTGCGGTGATAGAACCGCACGATAGACCATGGCCGCGCCGTTTTGCGTGGTGACGCCTCGCCGCTCAAACAATCCAGACGTGGCATAGCATAGGCATGGGCGCGTTCTTTCTCTGGTCGTGCCATGACGGCTTCTATCTCCTCCAAAAGAGCATCGCTCGGCCATTCATCGGCATCGAGATTGAGCACCCAATCATAGCGACATGCGTTCTGCGCAAAACATTTTTGCTCGCCATAGCCATGCCACGGGTGAGAAAGAACACGCACGCCATAGGAACGGGCGACGTCGACCGTCTTGTCTGTCGAGCCTCCATCCACAACAAGCACGTCATCAGCCCAATCACAGAGCTTGCTGAGCGGCCAGTGAATCCTGTCCTCTTCATTATAGGCGATAATAAAGCATGAGAGAGGCACGCCTTCCTTGCGCCTATGCGTTCTTTTATGCGTTCTTTTCCTTGCTCCCTGCTCTGTTCTCGCTGGCATATCTATCATCCGCTGAGGCAGCTGCGCCCATCCCCGTTGGCGCTCGAGCAGCTTGATAATGCATGTAAAGCGATAGGCCGCATACATGATACTATAGGACAACCCCCATAACCCTCCCATACAATGCCTATCCCAAACATAGGCGCGAAGAAAAGAAAAAAAAGGCTGACCGAAGAGCCGTAGGAGCAAGAGCCATAGAGACGACGTGTGGCGCGCCGCGTATAAGGACGAGAGGCGATTCCCCCATCCGACAGCATGGTGAAAATCCCGTATGGGACGACACATGGCCAGGCCACGTAAATGCCCCATCTCACGACGTGGAACGATGGGGTGTGATGGCGCGCTCTGTTGTCCTTGACCTCGATGATAAAGGCGCATATGGCGGTGGGTGCGCGCCCATAAGCGCGGCTTCTCGTGGATGGGATAAATCATATCGACCATAGGATAGCAATAAAAGGACTTTGGTGGCGCGCCGCGCGCAAAAAGTGAGACAATCTCACGCCGCAAAGATTCGCCCAACCATTCATCAGCATGCATATGCAAGACCCAATCATGCTGACACTGGCCTTGAGACCATTGCCTCCGCTGTTCTATCGTCCCTTGCGGATGGTGAAAGAACCGCGCGCCAAAGGCGCGAGCGACAGATTCTATATCACCATCTCCACCCTCACCGACAACGACAATATCATCCGCCACCGTTTTAACAGACATCAAGGCGCGCGCCACGTCTTCTCTCCCGTGACGGACAAGAATACAGCAAGAAAGAGGCACCGCCTTATTTGTAGTTTTTTTCACTTAAAGACCACCCTAGGCGGTATTCTAGCTTTTTTATGATACGCATGGTATAGACATAGGCATGGAGCTGACTCTGGACATACCCGCGTAGCCCGTCTCGATACCCCCCTTTTACGACATAGGCGCGCAAAAAACACCAAGGAAGTTCAAAGAAAAGACGCGCAAAGAGAATGGGAAGAGGCTTTGTGATAGGCGCGACAAGGGAGGTGGAACGATTGTATTTCCGCCAAAAATGGCGACAAGACAAGAAGGGATAATGGTAGTATGCGCCCTTGAAGACATCGGTTTTGATGTGGCTTGGGACGATCACTTTCTCTGCGAAAATACTCTTGTTAAACCCTACCTTCTGCCTATCATAAAAGCGCACGATATTCCATGCCTTGCGGGATGGGCGGGGCTTGTCCTCACCACTATAGCACCAGAAGAGAGGGACTTTATAGGCAGAAGCGCGCTCTGTTTCTGGTTTTGTCATGATCGCCTCGACGTCATCGAGGAGTTCTTCGCTCGGCCATTCATCAGCATCCACATTGAACACCCAGTTGTGACGACATTGCTTTTCGGCAAAACATTTTTGCTCGCCATAGCCAGACCAAGCCCGCTCCATCACCCTTGCTCCGTAAGAGCGCGCAACGTCTTGGGTCTTGTCGGTGCTCTGGGCGTCAACAACGACAATATCGTCGGCAATATCACGTAAAGCTTGAAGAGGCCAATGGATACGATCTTCCTCGTTGTAGGTGATAATAAAACAAGAGATGGGAAGTTTTTTGCGTTTTTTCATATGTCTACAGGCGTCGACACTCGTCACTCTGTTCTGGGGCAATGTGTCCCATCCTTGCTTATGCTCGATCATTTTCGCCATGCGCGTAAAATGGTGCGCTGACTCCATCAAACTATAGGCAACACCCCATAACCCCCCTGTGAAGTGGCGGTCGCGTATGTAGGCGCGCATAAAGGATGTCATAGGCTCTGTAAACAACCTCAGCATAAGAAGGGGATAAAAACGCTTTTTTCCTTGAAAGGCTTGCTGAGAGGAATAGGCATTCCATTTCGCCATGAGATGTTCGAAATGGCGCACAGAACGATGCATCACAGGATTTTTGAGATTTCCCACCTTGTGCTCGCCGACTTCGATATGCTCATGCACCTGATGGAGAGAAGGCGCGCCTCTATGGCGGTGATAGAGACGCACTCGATAGTGATGCTTGACCCATAATCTGGGAAAATCATCCATAGGATAGATGTTATCGATACGTCTGAGTTCGTAGAAGAATCGCTCTGGCTCTCCCTTGGCGAACAGGTGGAGAATTTCTCGCTGGAGTTCTTCGCTCAGCCATTCATCGGCATCGAGATTGAGCACCCAATCATAGCGACATGCGTCTTGGGCAAAGCGTTTTTGCGGTCCTATGCCCTCGAAAGGATGGTGTAGGACTTTCGCTCCATAAGCCGTCGCAATGTCAATGGTGGCGTCATGACTTCCACTATCGACAACAAGAGTTTCGCTGGCAATATCCCTGACGGACATAAGCGCGCGGGCGATACAATCCTCCTCGTTAACAGAGACGATATAGCAAGAAAGAGGCAGTGTCATGGCGTGGCACAGGCAGTCACATGGTGTCTGAGGGGGTGTCTGAGGGGGTGTCTGAGGGGGTGTCTGAGGGAGAGGATATGTCGAAGAGGTCGTCATCTCGTTGTGTATCGGGAGACGTTTTGTGGCGGGCGTGCCCTCGCTTTGTAAAGCCTGGCGGTGTCCTACTCTCCCACGTCTTAGGACGCAGTACCATCGGCGCAGAGGGTTTTCACGACCGAGTTCGGGATGGTATCGGGTGCATTGCCCCTCGCCATAACCACCAGACCATACAAATACGAGAGCCTACAGGCACGAAGGCCTGTGGGCTTATGGGCTGTTGTCACATATAAGCACATATTGTGTCTGCATGGGGTGTTTTTCTTTATCATTGGGAATGAAGCACAGAGGAGGGTTTTTCCATCATGTTTGGTGACGGATAACCTCTGTGTGCGGGGGGAGTATAGGAGATTTGAGCATTTGGAGGGATTAGTACCAGTTAGCTTCACATGTTGCCATGGGTCCACACCTGGCCTATCAACGTAGTGGTCTTCTACGCCTCTCTAAGGAAAACTCGTTTTAAGGGAGGCTTCCCGCTTAGATGCTTTCAGCGGTTATCCCGTCCATACATAGCTACCCAGCGGCGCCACGGGCGTGACGACTGGTACACCAGAGGTATGTCCACCCCGGTCCTCTCGTACTAGGGGCAGCTCCTTTCAGTTTTCCAACACCCACGGCAGATAGGGACCGAACTGTCTCACGACGTTCTAAACCCAGCTCACGTACCACTTTAATCGGCGAACAGCCGAACCCTTGGGACCTGCTTCAGCCCCAGGATGTGATGAGCCGACATCGAGGTGCCAAACGATTCCGTCGATGTGAACTCTTGGGAATCATCAGCCTGTTATCCCCGGAGTACCTTTTATCCGTTGAGCGATAGCCCTTCCACACAGAACTACCGGATCACTATGACCGACTTTCGTCTCTGCTCGACTTGTCAGTCTCGCAGTCAGGCAGGCTTATGCCATTACACTCTGTGGCTGATTTCCGACCAGCCTGAGCCTACCATCGCGCGCCTCCGTTACTCTTTGGGAGGCGACCTCCCCAGTCAAACTACCCACCACGCAGGGTCCCGGGCCCGGGTTCACGGGTCTCGGTTAGATGCCAAGAAAGGAAAGGGCGGTATCTCAAGGTTGGCTCCACGAGAGCTGACGCCCTCGCTTCGAAGCCTCCCGCCTATCCTGCACAGTCATTTCCTAACACCACTGCGAAGTTGCAGTAAAGGTTCACGGGGTCTTTCCGTCTGACCGCGGGAACTCCGCATCTTCACGGAGAGTTCAATTTCGCTGAGTCGATGTTGGAGACAGTGGGGAAATCGTTACGCCATTCGTGCAGGTCGGAACTTACCCGACAAGGAATTTCGCTACCTTAGGACCGTCATAGTTACGGCCGCCGTTTACCGGGGCTTCAGTTTGATGCTTGCACATCGCTCCTTAACCTTCCGGCACCGGGCAGGCGTCAGGCCCTATACGTCGTCTTATCGACTTTGCAGAGCCCTGTGTTTTTAGTAAACAGTCGCTACCCCCTGGCTTGTGCCCCCTCATCACGGTTGCCCGCGAAGAGGGCCTCCTTATCCCGAAGTTACGGAGGTAATTTGCCGAGTTCCTTCAACATCGTTCTCTCAAGCGCCTTAGTATGCTCTACCTGTCCACCTGTGTCGGTTTGGGGTACGGTCTATAAGCGGGGGCTATTTCCTGGAACGGAAGGGCGTGCAGCCAGCGCAATCCATATAAGCGCGGACATCCCCATCCATTCGTCACCACCCGCAGGCTCTGGACTATTGACCAGATTCCCATCGAGCTACGCCTTTCGGCCTCGCCTTAGGGGCCGGCTCACCCTGCGCAGATTAACTTTACACAGGAACCCTTGGACTTTCGGCGGGAGAGTTTCTCACTCTCCTTGTCGCTACTCATGTCAGCATTCTCACTTCCGATACCTCCAGAGTCTCTCACGAGGTCTCCTTCGCAGGCTTACGGAACGCTCCGCTACCGCTCATATTGCTATGAGCCCGCAGTTTCGGCAGGTAACTTGAGACCCGTTACATTGTCGGTGCAGGGACTCTTATTTAGACCAGTGAGCTGTTACGCTTTCTTTAAAGGATGGCTGCTTCTAAGCCAACCTCCTGGCTGTCTTGGAGTCCCCACTCCCTTTTCCACTTAGTTACCATTTAGGGGCCTTAACTGGCGGTCAGGGCTGTTTCCCTTTTGACGATGGACCTTAGCACCCACCGTCTGTCTGCCACGCAAGAACTCTCTGGCATTCGGAGTTTGGTTGGGATTGGTAAGGCTCGCGCCCCCCTAGCCCATCCAGTGCTCTACCTCCAGAGGTTTAACGTGACGCTCTACCTCAATAGATTTCGCGGAGAACCAGCTATTTCCGGGTTTGATTGGCCTTTCACCCCTAGCCACAGGTCATCTCCCGATTTTTCAACATCGGTGAGTTCGGCCCTCCGGCGAGTGTTACCTCGCTTTCAGCCTGCCCATAGCTAGATCACCCGGTTTCGGGTTTGATGCCACGAACTATGTCGCCCTGTTCAGACTCGCTTTCGCTACGCCTACACCTTACGGCTTAAGCTTGCTCGCAACACCAAGTCGCTGACCCATTATACAAAAGGTACGCGGTCACCCAACGAGTGGGCTTCCACTGCTTGTAAGCATTCGGTTTCAGGGACTATTTCACTCCCCTCGTCGGGGGACTTTTCACCTTTCCCTCACGGTACTTGTTCACTATCGGTCATTGAGGAGTATTTAGGCTTAGAGGGTGGTCCCCCTATCTTCAAGCAGGATTTCACGTGTCCCGCCCTACTCTTGTCTCCTGTGTGTCTCTTACCTGTACGGGGCTATCACCCTCTTTGGCACAATTTCCCACCTGTTTCCAGTTCGACACACAAGAGCGCAGGCCTGTTCCGCGTTCGCTCGCCACTACTAACGGAATCTCGTTTGATTTCTTTTCCTTCGGGTACTGAGATGTTTCAGTTCCCCGAGTTTGCTTCCTGTGGCTTATGTATTCACCATAGGATATCCCATAAGGGATGGGTTTCCCCATTCGGAGATCCGCGGCTCAATGCTTGTTCACAACTCCCCGCGGCTTTTCGCAGCGTACCACGTCCTTCATCGCCTCTCAATGCCAAGGCATCCACCGAATGCCCTTAAGACGCTCAAATCGTCTCTCCCCACACACAGGGGGTATCCTTACCACGCATGTATGGGGTATGCTCTCTTGATGCTTCATTCCCAAAAACACGTCTATGCATATGAAATACACACCACGTCTTTGGAAAAACACGCCATCTTAACACGAGTGCGACGGGACAATTGGGGAATCCCGCCTCCCATGTAAGACCTCTTCACACTATTCCACAACACATACCACAGCCGCGCCTCCCCTCAAAGATCCCGACGGCGTCCCCCACGGCATGAGACGATGTCTTTATAACCCTAAAAGATGTCCCGTGCAACCTTTTTTTATGATTATCATGCGTTCTTGGCATACGTTGAGCATATGTAAAATACGTGTAAAAATATATCTTCCCACACCACAAGGCTATGCTATAGTGAGGGTATAGACCCAGCAGCCTCGTGCTATCACATCAACAACCAACGGACAAAAACCATGACATCACAAGATAGCGGCATACCATCAAATAGGGATTTCCTTTGGCCCACATTACAAGCTCTCAAAGAGAGGGGCAACTCTGCTTCGAAAAAAGAAATTGAGGAGACGATAACTCGTCAGATGGACCTGTCCGACGAGATCATGAGTGCAACCTACGAGACAGGGGCTTTTATTGCCGCAATCAGAATGGGATGGGCGCGTAGCTGGCTGAAAGGCATGCAGCTCGTTGGCAACGCTGAACGGGGCGTCTGGGTATTAACACCATTAGGCATGAGGGGGTTGGAAGGAGGTGAACGCAAACTCTTGGATGACTTTAAGGCTTACAAGAGGCAGTCTTTGATAGCATACAAGCAAGAGCGAGAAAAACGTAAAGGAAAGGACAAAGATATTGTAGAAGACGAGAACAGGCTATATGAAGAAGACCAAAGGTGGAAAGGTGCTTTACTGAAACGGCTCATATCGCTTGAGCCTGACGCCTTCGAGAGGGTTTGTTTTGCGGTTTTACGGGAATACGGCTATGAAATAGAAAAAACGGGAGGCGCTGGAGATAGAGGTATCGATGGGAAAGGCATTCTACGCCTTGACAACCTCATATCGTTTGACATCGCTATCCAATGTAAGCGCTACAGCGAGGAG
>JACONL010000017.1 GCA_014332745.1 Alphaproteobacteria bacterium GM7ARS4
TGAGTTTGCGCCAGATTGGTATGCCCTTGCCAGTGGTTATGTGGGACGCACGCGCCTCACGCGCACCATTGGCAGGCTTCAGGGTTTAGATGTGGTGACATCCTCCTTTGATGTTGGTTTTGTGCGCCGCAATGCGTGGGCTGAGGATGATGCCGTGTTGTTGCGTGTGGGGCAACCCATGCGTGTTGAGGGTGGCACATTGGATGTCAGTTTGCGTCATCGTCGTGGCGTCTTGCTCCAGCGTTTTGATGTGCGCCCGTCAGGCCGCACCCTTGAGCTTGGGTTTGGCTATGACGCTATGCTCTCTGAGCGGGTGCGTATGCGCACGATGGTGGATTATATCCTCAATCCCCAGCATAGCGTTCGTCGCCCAGACGAGCTCTTTGCCATCATGAGCATACGTGGCGCTTTCTAGGGGGCGTTCTCATCTTTCCTGATGGAAGAACGAACTCTTATAGCGCGCCTCCCGTCTCAGGTAGGCTCTGAGGTTGTCATTCATGGCTTTGTGGACTCCGTTCGTGACCAGAAGAACGTCCAATTCGTCATCGTGCGCGACCATACGGGAAAGGCGCAAATTGTTCATGGCAAGGAGGATAAAGAGTCCTCTATGACGCAAGAGATAAGCGCCCTCACGCCAGAATCTGCCGTGACGGTGCGAGGCTCTGTCATCAAGGCGTCTCAGGTGACGTTGGGCGGGGTAGAGATTCATGCAAAAAGTCTCTTTGTGCAGGGGATGGCTGAGACGCCTCTTCCCATTGCCGATGACTCCGTCCTTGAGAAACAGATGGATTGGCGACATGTCAGTTTGCGTCATCCAAAGAATGCGTTGACCTTTCGGGTGCAAACAACGATGGAGCATGCGATGCGCGCCTATTGGGCGCAAAACGGATTCATTGAACTTCATTCACCAAAACTCATGGGGACGGCAAGCGAGTCGGGAGCGGAACTTTTCGAACTCTCTTACTTTAATGATAAAACAGCCTATCTTGCTCAATCGCCTCAATTCTATAAACAAATGGCGATGGCGGCGGGTTTCGACAAAGTCTTTGAGATTGGGCCTGTCTTTCGCGCCAATCCTTCTTTTACGTCACGGCATGACACGGAATTTACCTCTGTGGATGTAGAGCTCTCGTGGATAGAGAGCTATAAGGATGTGATGGCGATGGAGGAAGAGTGGATTGTTTTTTTCTTACAAGCCGTCAAGCAAGCCCATGGTGATACCATCAAAGATGTTTGTGCCAGTGAGGTCGTGATTCCGCAACGTCCTTTCCCGCGTCTGACTCTTGCCCAAGCTCGTGACGTCCTTGAAAAAAAGGGACATGTCATAGGGCATAAGGCGGATTTAGATCCACAGGGGGAGCGTCTGTTGAGCGACTATATACGTGATACGCATGGCCATGAATTCGTCTTTGTGACGGACTATCCCACCTCTGTGCGTCCCTTTTATCATATGCGTGACCCAAACAATCCCGATGTCACACTGAGCTATGACTTGTTATGGAAGGGTATAGAGATCACAACGGGTGCGCAACGTGAACACAGGCTCGACATCCTCACACGCCAAGCCATTGAGAAGGGTGTTGCCATTGAGCCTCTCACCTCTTATCTCAATTTTTTTAGGTATGGGTGTCCTCCCCATGGGGGTTTTGGTCTTGGCTTGACACGCTTGCTGATGGTTATGCTTAATGCCAGCAATGTGCGTGAGGTGACGTATCTTTATCGAGGGCCGCATAGACTCTCACCTTAGGCTGGGTTATTGATGGCACATAGATGATGGCACATGGATTAAAGAGACGAGGTATGGGGTTGGTCTTGTCAGCGCCATCGGGAGGGGGTAAGTCAACGCTCTCTCGCCTCTTATTGGAACGTGATACGCTCTTGACGATGTCGGTATCATTGACGACACGTCCCAAGAGGCATGGCGAAGAGGAGGGACAAGATTATTATTTTGTCAGCCAGGGGGAATTTATCCGTCAAAGGGATACAGGGGATTTATTGGAGTGGGCAGAAGTCTATGGACATCATTATGGGACGCCTAGACGTCTTGTTGAGGCATTATTGGCGCAAGGCAAAGACGTGCTGTTCGATGTGGATGGGCAGGGCATGCGTCAATTACGTGTGTCGCTACAGGATAATATGGTGAGTATTTTTATGATGCCGTCCACGTTGCGTGAGTTGAAGAGACGTCTTGAAGGGCGGGGCGTCGAGAAGACAACAGAGATGGAGAGGCGTATCAGCGCCTTTTCCTCACAACTCGCCACAGCAGAGCACTATGACTATGTTGTCCTCAATGACGATGTGGAGACATGCTACAAGCAGCTACACGAAATCCTCAATGCCGAACGCAAGAAACGCATACGCTACCATAACCTCAAAGAATTCATTGCCTCGATGTAGTCCCTTGTCTATGGTTGAGTCACTGATATGTCTCTCTTAGGCTGACGATAGTGCAACGTGCGATAGAGAAATTTACGCCATATTATGAAAGAACAGGCGTTCGCCTTTATCATGGGGACGCTTGTTTGGTTATGGATTCCTTGCCAGCAGAGTCTGTCGATATGATTTTTGCGGACCCACCCTATGGTTTGTCCAACGGTGGTTTCTCGTGTCATGGGGGACGTAGAGTGAGTGTGAATAAGGGCGCATGGGACAAGAGTAAGGGTTGGCAAGAAGATAAACGATTTCATGAACGATGGATCAGCGCATGCCATCGTGTGTTGAAGTCCAATGGGACTTTGTGGGTCTCTGGAACATATCACTCAATTTATTGTTGTGGCTTTATTATGCAGTCACAGGGGTGGCATATGTTGAATGAAATTTGTTGGTATAAGCCGAATGCTCCACCCCATCTGGCGTGTCGTATGTTTGCAGCGAGCCATGAGACGTTGCTGTGGGCACGCAAAACAAAGACGGCAAAGCATTACTTTGATTATCAGGCCATGAAAGAGAGTCGCTTTGAGCAGGATTTTTTTAAGAGAGAGGGTAAGCAAATGCGTAGCGTGTGGGCTCTTAATACACCTCTGCCCCATGAAAAGAAGTATGGCAAACATCCAACGCAGAAGCCTCTCTCTTTGTTAGAGAGAATTGTGGTCGCCTCATGCCCACTCAAAGGCGTTGTTCTCGACCCTTTCTGTGGTAGTGCGACATCGGGCGTGGCGTCCGTCAAAGCGGATAGGAAATTTATTGGTATTGATAGTGACGAATCATATCTGGAGCTCTACGCTGTGCCTCGTCTCACAGATGTTATGAAAGAGATGCGCGATGAAGAGAGACTCTTTTAGTATACGGCGGAGGTGAAACATGGGAAATGCCCCTACTGCTCAGAGAGAGGGACGCAGTTTGGATACGGCATGGGAGGCCATTTTTCGTTACTGCAAGCTGGTACATTATCAATTTGATACGTCTCCCTATACGATAACAGCAACGGATATTAAAAGTGCTTGTCAACATCTTAAGAAGACTGGCGAGAAGGAAGTGCGCATTTTATGCAAGCAAGACACGAGGGATAGCAGACCATCTGTTTTTAAGGAGAGGGGGTTGTTCTTACTTCCCGTTAAGAATGGTATATACAAGATCGTGAAGGGAGAGGGGTATATGGATATTCCATCCATAGATGGGGATGCTGACCTCTACAGAGGAAAACTCGGTTTTACGTTAGAATCAGCAAAAGTCGGCAACTCGGAAATGCAACATTTAGATTTTGCCTATGCTCAGAGTGTCATACGTTCTTTTGTTGGTGACGACTCTTTAGTGTTGTCAATTCGGGGTAGGAAATTCACACCGCAATTTTCTTTTCGTGTGGGGCGTTTCTTCATAGAGGTGCAAAGTGTTCAGACAGAAGTCGATGCTGGGTATGAGGGTGTCGATACGCTCGTTCTCGTAGAAGCGAAGAACAGCAAAACGGATAATACCATCATACGTCAGCTCTATTATCCATATCGTCAGTGGTCGCAACACGTACACAAGCCTGTCATTATGCTCTTTTTTGAAAAGAGAGGGCGTGACTATATGATATGGCAGTATGACTTTGCCGATAAGGATGATTACAATAGCGTGTATTTGGTAAAAAAAGGGCGCTATCGGGTTTCACCATTATCAGGATAAAAGCATGATATTCAGCTTGCATGCGCTTTGTCTCTTTGCTTATCTTAACCCTTATTGTTTAGGGAGTCGCCCATGAATAGAAAGAATGCCTGTCCCATCGCTGGCGCGCGCCACGCCCATAGCGCGGCGGCGGGCGGTGCGCGCACAAACAGAGATTGGTGGCCCTCCATGCTCAATCTGAGCGTTTTGCGTCAGCACTCGTCCCTCGTCAATCCCATGGGGGAGGATTTTAACTATATCCAAGAATTCAAACGTCTCGACCTTGATGCCGTCAAAAAGGATCTGCACGCCTTGATGACGGACTCTCAAGAATGGTGGCCTGCCGATTATGGACATTATGGCCCTTTCTTCATACGTATGGCATGGCATGTGGCGGGAACATACAGGACTGGCGATGGACGGGGAGGAAGCTCCCAAGGGCTACAACGTTTTGCGCCCACCAATAGCTGGCCCGATAATGCCAATCTCGATAAAGCGCGCCGCCTGCTCTGGCCTATCAAACAGAAATATGGGCGTAAGATCTCATGGGCTGACCTCTTTATCTTGGCGGGTAATTGCGCTCACGACTCTATGGGTTTTAAGACCTTCGGCTTTGGTGGCGGGCGCGAAGACGTATGGCAGGCAGCAGAAGACATTTATTGGGGCTCGGAAGAGCAATGGCTGGGCAATGACGAACGCTATCAGGGGCAGGCTGATCATGAGGAACGTGTCCTTGAGAAGCCTCTCGCCGCCGTTCATATGGGGCTGATTTACGTCAATCCAGAGGGACCCAATGGTCAGCCAAACCCACTGGACGCCGCAAAAGACATACGTGAGACATTCGCCCGTATGGCAATGAATGACGAGGAGACAGTGGCGCTCATCGCTGGCGGACATAGTTTTGGGAAGTGCCATGGCGCTGCTCACGACTCGCATGTGGGTGCAGACCCTAACGCATCATCCATCGAAGAACAGGGCTTTGGGTGGAAAAATACGTATAAAAGCGGAAAAGGAACAGAGACCATCACCAGCGGGTTAGAAGGCGCATGGACAACCCATCCCACGGCATGGAATCAAGGAAAAAGTTTCTTCGATATGCTCTTTGGCTATCAGTGGAAATTAGGAAAAAGCCCAGCTGGCGCTTACCAGTGGTATCCTAAGGATCAAGAGGAAGAGGATTTTTCTCCTGATGCCGGTGACCCAAAGAAAAAATTAAGGACGATGATGTTGACGACAGACATCTCTTTAATAAAGGACCCTGCCTATCGCGAGATTGCCAAGAAATTTCATGAAGACCCCAAGGCGTTTGCTGACGCCTATGCTCGCGCATGGTTTAAACTCACCCACAGAGATATGGGGCCTGTCATACGCTATCTTGGAAAGGATGTGCCGAAAGAGAGACTCTTGTGGCAAGATCCTCTTCCCTCACAACAATCTGTCGACATCGATGCTAAGGATATTGCACAGCTCAAAAAAGAAATCCTTGAATCCGAGCTCTCCATTGCCGACCTTGTCACGACGGCGTGGGCATCTGCCTCGACCTTCCGTTCTTCTGATAAGCGCGGTGGTGCTAATGGGGCGCGCATACGGCTCGACCCGCAAAAAAACTGGGATGTCAATGAACCAAAGAGGCTGGCCCATGTCTTGTCCCTCTTGCAAGATATTCAACGCCAATTCAACAAAAAGAATGCCCAGAAACACGTCTCTGTGGCTGACCTTATCGTGCTTGGTGGCTGTGCTGCCATCGAGAAAGCCGCACACAACGCACGCTATACAATCAATGTGCCATTTCGTCCCGGCCGTGTCGATGCGATGGACGAGCATACCGATGCATCATCCTTCGAGCCCCTCGAGCCAGAAACGGATGGTTTCCGTAACTATGCTAAGACAATCTATACAGTGCCTTCTGAAGCATTGTTGGTGGACAAGGCACAGCTCTTGACATTGACAGCGCCAGAGATGACGGTGTTGGTTGGCGGTTTACGTGTCCTTGGCGCCAATCATATGAATAGGCCTCATGGCGTCTTGACAGACAAGCCTGAGACACTCACCAATGATTTCTTTGTCAATCTCTTGGATATGGCGGTGGAGTGGCTACCTACAGATGCATCAAAGCAAGAATTCGAAGGGAAACATAGGAAAACGGGACGCGCCATGTGGAAGGCAACACGTGTTGACCTTATTTTTGGACATCATGCCGAATTGCGCGCGCTCGCTGAGGTCTATGGATGTCAGGATGGGGCACAGAAATTTATCGATGATTTCGTTGCCGCATGGGTCAAGGTGATGGAGCTTGATCGCTTTGACCTCGACCCGAACTATGCCTAGTGTCCTGTCTGCTTTAGGACGTTATGCGTTCCATAGGGTGGAATTTCCATGACACTTACGGGAATCTTCCCTCGCATTTATATGCGCGCGTCGACCCCGCTGTTGTGACATCACCTCGCCTCGTGATGTTTAATGAGGCATTAGCCCATGCCTTGGGCTTGGAGACGCATAAGGTGGATGATGAGACACTAGCGCATATCTTTTCTGGCAACATCATCCCCCATGGCGCTTCCCCTCTCGCTCAAGCCTACGCAGGCCACCAATTTGGTCACTTTACCTATCTCGGTGATGGGAGAGCCCATCTCTTAGGAGAGCACGTCACGGACGATGGCACGCGTGTTGATATTCAGCTCAAGGGGTCGGGAAGGACGCCTTATGCACGACAAGGTGATGGAAAGGCCGCATTAGCACCGATGCTCCGAGAGTATCTTATGAGTGAGGCGATGTATGCTCTTGGCGTCCCTACGACAAGAAGCCTTGCCGTTGTCGCAACGGGCGAACCCGTCTATCGAGAAACGGTCTTGCAGGGCGCTGTGCTGACTCGCGTTGCGGCAAGTCATGTGCGGGTAGGTACGCTCCAGTATTGTATCGCGCGCCGTGATAAGAAAGGATTACAAGCACTTGTAGATTACGTGATAGCACGTCACGACCCCGCTCTTCGAATGTCAAAAACCCCTTATCTTGACCTGTTACACAATATCATGGTGCGACAGATACAGCTCGTTGTCTCATGGCTGCGCGTGGGCTTTATTCACGGCGTCATGAATACCGATAATATGGCACTTTCTGGTGAGACCATCGATTATGGACCTTGTGCCTTTATGGATTATTATGACCCCAAGACCGTCTTTAGTTCCATTGATAGGACGGGACGCTATGCCTACGGCCATCAGCCTTTCATTGCACAATGGAATATAGCGCGTTGCGCTGAGGCTTTTCTGCCTTTGTTAGACGAAGATAAGAAAAGAGCAACATGTCACGCTGAAGAGGTGATAGGGGATTTCCCCCGCCTGTTCGAGAGCGCATGGCTTTCCTGTATGCGCTCTAAACTGGGATTGCTTGGAGAGGATAAAGATGACCGCTCCCTGATACAAGATCTCTTGCAATGGATGCACAAGCATAGAGCCGACTATACGACAACATTTCGCGCTCTTATGAGAACGCATGACACAGACGCCCCACCCTATGATAATGATTCTTTCCGTCATTGGTATCAACGGTGGAAGACGCGTGTCGCACACCATAGCCCGTCGTGGCAGGCATCACAAGAGCATATGAAGACTTATAATCCCGCCATTATTCCCCGTAACCATCTTGTCGAAGAGTGCTTGAACACCGCCGTCGAGCGTCATGACATGACACCCTTCCATCAATTTTTGGACGTGCTATCCCATCCCTATGACGACAAGGGTGTTCATGAGTCCTATAAAAATCCGCCACCCTTCCAACAAAGTTGTTCTTATCGAACATTTTGCGGAACATGACGCCGTTGCGATGGTGTGCGTAAAAGCATGCTGTTGACGCTGTGCCCTAGAGCAAGAGAGATATTATAGGCGTCCCATGGTGAGACGGCGATAGAGTGCATGGGGTATGATACGCAAGAATTTCATGCCATAGCTAAAGGTTTTGGGGAAGTGGATTTCAAAGGACGTCGATTCTAAGCCGTTAGCGATGGTGTGTGCCGCTTGTTCAGGGCTTATGCGCATGGGCATGGCAAAGTCATTCTTGTCGGTAAGGCGTGTTTTCACGAAGCCCGGATTGATGAGTTTGATATCGATGGTACGACCATGCTCCACATAGAGCGATTCTGCAAGATTAATGAGTCCCGCCTTGCTAGCGCCATAGGGCTGTGCTTTCGGGAGACCCCGATAGCCAGCAACGCTAGAACAGAGGGCTATTTGTCCCATTCCTTGCTTAAGCATGAGGGGAAGGATAGCCTCGATGACATAAAAAGCGCCTAAGAGGTTGCAAGACAAAATACGTTCGGTCTCCTCAATATCCAACATATCCAACGACATGGGATGATAGAGTCCAGCCATGAAAATAACACGATGGATGTGCCGTACGTTGCGCATAATGTTGTCGCGTGCTTGTATGATGGTGGCTCTGTCGCACACATCGACAGGTTGCACCATAGGCTCTTGAGCGTTCATGCCTTCTAATGTGGTACATAAGGCATGCAACGCCTCCTCGTTCCTCGCTGAGACAATGACTCTATGTCCTCGTCCAGCAAGCTCTAAAGCCAGTGCTTTACCAATGCCATGGCTTGCCCCGACAATCCATACGTTGTCTCCTGCCATCCTATTGTTTCTGCATGAAGAGCGTGAGTTCCGCAAATGTTATCCCAAATTTCTTTAGGTAAGAGCGATTGATAACGACTCCGTCTCGCATAGCCCACATCCAATCATCAAATGTAAGACGATACACACTCTCGTCCACAGGGACGTCCATGACATAGGTCCAATGAATAGCATTGCCATGGGCTGTTCCTTGTGCTTGGCCAACAATATCTCCCGCCACACCCGTATAGCGCATATCATCATGCTTTGTGATATGCCATGTTCTATATTGTTTTTTAGGCCCATCATAATAGTGGAACACCTCTCGAAGGACACCTTTCTTACCTTCCCATGTTCCTACCAATTCGGCATCGAAGCGTGTGACGACACGTCCGCTTCTATCTTGAACGATTCCCCATGCCTTGATATTTCCCTGGAAAAAATCCTCTAGGACGAATGAAGGTTGTAGCGTGGCATAGTCAGCCCCTTGGATGCCGCCAGCACATGCGCTGAGAAAAGCACATGAGCTCATAATGATTCCTCTTTTCATGGGATTGTCCTCACATGAGTGTTGTGGATGAAATATGTGAGCCATAGGGCTACGAGTAATTTAAGGCAAGATGGGACGAATGCATAGAGAAAACTGAGGGAGTCTAGAGACGCCTCATCATGGATAACCCCCGGCTGATAGCCCAATATGTCAAGGAGGGGGAGTGTGACCCCTGTCGCGAGGGCAAGGGCTGCCTTTGATAAAAAGGTGGTGATAGCAAAATAGCGTGAAGCGGCGTCATGCTCTTGCTTGTCAGCAATGCGGTCGGCAAGGATGGAAGGGGGAAGAGCAAGGTCTGCGCCGAGGGCAGCACCAGAGAGAATACATATCATAGCGTAGGCTGTTTCGTCTCCCGCGCCCAAACGATAGGCCCATATGAATGTCATGCATGCGAGAATCATACTCGATACCCATGCTTTCTCCTTTCCGATGTGCCTCGCGACATACTGCCATATGGGCATAGCAGCAGCGCCACTCATAAAATAAAGGGTCAGGAATAGTCCTGTGGCATGGGGTGCTTGCAATCGGTCATTGATAAAGAATAAGACAAGGACGGCTGGAATGGCACTGGCGCATGCGTTGCACAAATAGAGAGTGAAAAAACGCGTTGTCCATGGGGTCACCAAAGTAGAAAATGGGGGTGTGTCTCGGGAAAGAGGAGGTGAGCCCAGGCGTGTTTTTTTCATCCATGAGAACAGGCTGACGGCTGCGAGCGTCAGCAAGGGAATATACATGACCCCCATCACGTGATAAGCGAATAAGACATCCTCCTTGTGCTGTTCATGAGCGCCTAATAACGTTCCTGTTGTGCACAGCACCATGCTTATGGCGAGCCAGAGGAGGGGATAGTCATCCATAGGATGAAAGACCATCCAGAATCCTCCCATGAGGAGTCCTATGCCTAAGAGGATGATTTTCTTGCGTATGCTGTGCATGTCATCGCTCATATGCCCGATGAACGGATCTTGTATCGCGTCAAATAAACGCACAGCAAGTAAGACACTTCCCACTGACGTCAGGGATATATCGAAATATGAGACATAGAGTACTGGCACATGCACATAGAGGGGGAAACCTATGAAGGCGAGAGGTAACGCCATGAGAGCATAGGAGAACAAAGACGACCTTCTCTTGACAGAGCACATCTGTAATGTATTGTGCATGAAATATTAATTTATCGTTGCATCGTGGGTATCGATGTGGTATAACGAGTATTGTTTCTTATCACTCGCGGACGTGGAAACCCTTAAGGAGGGTATCATAAGATGGTGGAGCGGTATAGGCTTTTTGTCGCTTTTTGGGCGTTTTTCAGCCTGTCGATTCTATCGGCATGTGGGGGTGGTGGAGGCGGGGGCGATTCTTCTGGCGTTGCCCCTGTTGTTCCTCTTGAGCCTGTGCTGTTGAATTTTGATGCCGAAGCGGAGGTGACGACCTTGCAGGGTGCGGGGCATGGGGATGTGCTGAGCCAGCAAGCACAGGATGCTGATGGTACAGCGGTGGCGGCTGGCGTCAATGTGGTGATAACGGATGAGGCTATTGCCGTTTCTGCCTCGGGTGCGTCTGTCTTTCTAGCGGCTCTTCCTAAGGGGGGGTGTTCCGTCATCAAGAATGGGCTATATCACCGTTACGTGACGTCCTATCGCTATGGGGATGGTTCGTTGGGATGTGCGGAGACATGCACGGCATCTCGTGGGCTCTTGACTGTCGGTGGCTATCGTATTCCTGTGTGTGTGCGGGACACGGAGTTATCTGCGGGTGCGTTCGTGGTGATGGCGACAGACTGCAAGAGCGCCTATGGCTTTGCTGAAGGTCAATGTATCGCACAGCCTCGTGATGCCACCCAGTGTCAAGGGGCGTCTCGTGTGTTACAGCGTGATGGTGAAGGGTGTGAGACATCCTCTACGTGCACGACAGCGGGTTATAAGGTCGTAGGGCATGCGTGTGTTGCCAAAGTGGCCACGGATTGTTTAGGCACACAAGGTTTTGCCTCAGGGAAATGCGTTGCGCGTCCCCGTGATGTGGCTGAGTGTCTGGCGGTTTCTCGTGTCCTCCAACAGGATGGTGAGGGATGTGAGACATCCTCTGCCTGCACGACAGCGGGCTATAAAGTCGTAGGTCACGCCTGTATTGCCAAAGTGGCGGCGGATTGTGCGGGCGAACAAGGCTTTGCTTCAGGGAAATGTGTTGCGCGTCCTCGTGATGTGACTGAGTGTCAGGCGGTTTCTCGTGTTCTCCAACAGGATGGAGAAGGGTGTGAGACATCCTCTACGTGCACGACAGCGGGTTATAAGGTCGTAGGTCACGCCTGTGTTGCCAAAGTGGCAACGGATTGTACAGGCACACAAGGCTTTGCATCGGGCAAATGTGTGGCGCGTCCCCGTGATGCGACTGAGTGTCAGGCGGTTTCTCGCGTGCTTCAACAGGATGGTGAAGGGTGTGAGACATCCTCTACGTGCACGACAGCGG
>JACONL010000018.1 GCA_014332745.1 Alphaproteobacteria bacterium GM7ARS4
TTTGTTTATGGTCGTCGCTGAGGGCATTCCAAGGCGTATCGATGGGGATGTCCTTATAGTCTGCATACGCCATGAGGGTTTGTTCTTTTATTTTTCCTAATGTGTTTTTATGCCAGACTTTGAGGGCGCCTTGTTTGAGGGAGAGGGACGGATCGGGGATGAGTCTATCGATGTGGAAGACGCGTCTTGTGCCTAAGCCGTTGCATGCGGGACATGCGCCTTGTGGGCTATTGAAGGAGAAGAGGCGCGGTTCTATTTCTTCAATGGTAAAGCCAGAGACGGGACAGCAGAATCGGGAAGAATAGAGTGTCGTGCTGTTGCTTTCGACATCGAGGATAGAGACGATGCCGTCGGCGAGGGCGAGCGCTGTTTCTAAACTATCGGCAAGGCGTGAGTCTTGTTCTTGTTTGACGGTGAGGCGGTCGATGACGATATCGATAGAATGATTGTTGTGTTTTGTCAGGACGTTGGTGAGGGTTGTGGTGTCTGTGAGGAGTTCTTCGAGGGCGTAGAGTTTTTGGTCGATATAGGCGCGTTGATAGCCTTGTGCCATCAAGGCATGCAGTCGTTTTTTATGCTCTCCTTTGCGTGAGCGCACGATAGGGGCGAGGATATGAATTTTTTTGTGGTGGAGGGCGTCATAGAGTCGTTCAATGATACGCCGCACGGATTGCGCTTCGATGGGCAATCCTGTGGCAGGCGAGTAGGCGGTGCCGCCTCTAGCGAAGAGGAGGCGTAGATAGTCGTAGATTTCCGTGACGGTGCCGACGGTGGAGCGAGGGTTATGGGAGGTTGTTTTTTGTTCGATGGCGATGGCTGGTGAGAGTCCTTCGATGGCGTCCACGTCAGGTTTACGCATCATGTCGAGGAATTGTCGTGCGTAGGCGGAGAGGCTTTCAATGTAGCGCCTCTGTCCTTCGGCATAGAGTGTGTCGAAGGCGAGGGTTGATTTACCGGACCCTGATAACCCGGTGAAGACGATCAGTTTGTTTCTGGGGAGGGTGAGGTGGATATTTTTAAGATTATGCTCTCGCGCATTGACGATACGTATGGAATCTTGCATGATGGGGTGGTTGCGTTGTGATGAGAGCGTGTTTATGATATGTGGCGTGAAGGCAGTGCGTGAGTCTCCCTTTTGCTATATCACGCTTTAGAGATAGGGACAAAGAGTATGGCAGGAAGTTTGAACAAAGTTATGTTGATAGGCAGGCTTGGTGGGGATCCTGATATTAGGAGTACTCAGGCGGGGTCGGAGGTGGCGACATTTTCTGTGGCGACGTCGGATGTATGGAAGGATAAGCAGAGTGGTGAGCGTCAGGAGCGTGTTCACTGGCATCGTGTTGTCATTTTCGATGAGAATTTGGCGTCTGTAGCGAAGCGTTTTTTGCGTAAAGGCGCGTTGGTTTATTTAGAGGGTCAGTTGCAGACGCGCAAGTGGACAGACCAGAGTGGTGCAGAGCGTTATACGACAGAGGTTGTGTTGAGTCGTTATCGTTCGACTCTGACGATGTTAGGTGGCAGGGGCGATGGTGGCGGCGGTGATTCTGGTGCTTATGGTCGTGAGTCTTATGGTGGGAAGGATGGTGGGATAAGGAAGGGTGCGTCATCGTCGGGTGGTGAGCGTTCTGGTGGTGGCTCTTTTGAGGATGACGACATACCTTTTTAGTGGGCCCTTTTAGCAGGCCCTTTTAGTGGCCCCTTTTAGTAGGTGCTTTCTGATTGGGAGGGATGGCCGAGCGGCTTAAGGCGCACGCTTGGAAAGCGTGTATACGGGCAACCGTATCGAGGGTTCGAATCCCTCTCCCTCCGCCATTGACGACAAACGAACTTTATGAAAGTATTGTGATGATTGTGGCTACCAATCCCAATCTGCTTGAAATTCCATGCGGCACCGTAGAACAGATGAAGCTTGTCAACACATTCTGCTGGCTGTATGAGTATGCTGAGTCTGGTACGAAGAGTGAATAGATGAATTGGGGAGTCTAGACATGGAACAAACTATTACAAATCACAAATATACGATAGCGGGGGCATTCAACAATTGTTTCTATGTCGTTCCTGATTATCAGCGTGAATATGTCTGGACCGAAGAGCATGTTATTCAGCTGCTCGAAGACATCAACGAGCAAATGGATAGTAGCTCGCCAGAGTATTTCATCGGTACCGTTCTTGTGTCTCCCGGGGAAGAGAGAGGCTACTATGACGTGATCGACGGCCAGCAACGACTGACGACAACCTTCCTCATTTTGTTGTGCCTGCGGGTCTTGTGCAGAGATACGAAGAATGGGGCAGCAATCGATAGCCTAATTGTTAGCCACTATACTAACCCGCAGGGTGATACAAAAATCGATCTGAAGCTGGCGCCAAGATACGAAAATGCTGGCGACGTCATTAAAAAGATCGTTGATGTTAAGGGTGATCCCCGAGCCGTTCGTGCAAACATCAAAAGCGCCGGCATTCAAATTTCAGAGTCGATCAAAAAAATCTTGGATGCCTATGATGTCATTTATCGCTTTCTGACGGACAACTATGATGATGAAGACAAACTAAAAAGATACTGGGGACATCTATCCAATAATGTGGTTTTCATCCAAATATCGGAGAGTCTCAACAGAGCCCTGAAGATCTTTGAAACGATCAACGAGCGCGGTGTGGGTCTAAATCCTATGGATTTGCTCAAAAATCTATTATTCACGCGGGTGTCACCAAAACGGTTCACCGATCTCAGGGATGAATGGAAAGAGGTCAACAGGCCGCTTGAGGAACTTAAAGAAAAGCCTTTGCGTTTCTTGCGTTACTTCCTCATGGCAAACTACGTCATAAAGAGTGAGAGGAAGGATAAGTGGAAGGATGCGATTGTTCGCGAGGATAGTATTTACCACTGGTTTTCGAAGAAAGAGAATGCCGACCTTACAGGCCATCGGGAAAATCCCTTCGCATTTGTCCGCAAGATCATAGATAACGTAGATCGCTACGCTGCTTTCAGCAGGGGCTATGACAATGATAAAAAGTCCAGCTTGGCCGTGGACTCTCTTAGGAGATTAACAGGTAAATCATTCCGCCTTCACTATATTTGGCTTTTGGCAGCAGCGAATTTGCCGCCATCCCTCTTTAATCAATTTGTCGCCCAGATTGAGAGCTTCCTGTTCTTCTACCTTTTCACCAAGTCACCAACCAGAGACCTCGAACGCAAGTTCTCGCTCTGGGCCGATGAAGTCCGTGACATTGCCGATCGTGAGAATCCGGAAGAGCAAAGACAAAAACTCAACACATTTGTATCTGAACGCTTTGCTCAGCACATGGCCGAAAAGGCTCCGGAGCTGCAAGATGCGCTCAAACGTCTGACGTTAGACTCTATGCTGAAATTTCATATAAAGTATTTGCTGGCACGTTTGACCCAGCATGTTGATATGGCGTTCAAGGGTCAAAAGGACCGGGGAAGCCTCGACCCCTATTTCGATTTAGAGATCGAGCATATCTTGCCAAAAAATCCTGAAAATGACCTGCGAAGCGCATGGCAAAAGAAGCACCCAGATCTGGACTACGATGAGTACACAAACCGCCTTGGTAATTTGACCTTGCTGGAAAAGCCCCTCAATATCGTTGCTGGGAATCATCCCTACGAACGTAAAGTGTCTGAATATGCCAAGAGTGCACACTACTTGACCGGAAGCCTTTCAGGCCTTAAAGACGCTGGTAACAACACTTCGATTTCCCGCATAAACGAGAAGTTGTCCGCATTTACAAAGTGGGATGCTGAGGACATCGAAAAACGCCAAGAGCTGTTGATTGCCTTGGCTCTAGACATCTGGAAGACCACTGAAATCACCGCATAGTGCGTTTTCAATGAATCCCAACGGGGATTCTATAACGCAAAAGGGTTCAATCATCGCCACGAATGATTGTCATGGGCGCGGCAAGAACAACATGGCGTAGCGTTCCCCGCCATTATGTCTCTACGGGCGTAGATTGAGGAGTTGTTCTCGCAATTGAGGTTCGGGACTCTTTGGTGAGAGCCAGATACCGAAGAACCATTGGCTGAATGTCGGATCATCGATACGTCCCAGCAGAGTCCCATTGCTGTAGAAGAGGGTGTGTCCTTTTGAGTCGCGCACGCCTGTCAATGTTGTTTGTTCGTCAACATCGGGGAAAATCTCTATCATGGCGTCTTGCCATGCCTGTATCGTTTTTTCATCATCGAAGCCAAGTGAGCGTATCTCTTCGATGGAGCGTGTGGCAATATCCCGTCCGTTGAGTGGGCGTAAGTAGGAGAGCGACAAGGCGTAAGGCTTATTCATGTGCCAAGTCCCCTGAGGGGCATAGAGCGTAGCGTCATAGACATCCCATAACCAAAATGTCAGACGTCCTGTGCCAACCATGCGTGCGTCAGGGATAGAGCGTTTGACAACCTCACGCTCGGCATATGCTATCTCTATGGCGGACATCACCATGCCAATGAAGATAAAACAAGAGAGAACGAGGCGCATACGAATCACGGGACGATGGGATGGTGAGGAGAAGGGGAGCATAGCACATAGAGCATGTATCATGCTAGCGTTCGTTGCGCGCCATGCCAAGCGTGCTGAGGACGATGACAAAGATGATAACAGAGGCGACGACAATGGAGGGGCCTGATGGCGTATCCAGTGTGAGCGAGCCATACATGCCCAGCATCACGGCCATAACGCCTATGATGGATGCCATCACCGCCATGGTGTGTGGTGAGCGTGTTATGCAGCGTGCTGTAGCGGCGGGAATAATCAAGAGCGAGCTGATAAGCAGGATACCCACGACATGGATAGAGACGGCCACGATCATTGTCATCAAGAGCATGAACAATCCGTGCATGTGTGGCACGCGCACGCCTTCGGCGCGTGCGAGGTCTTCGTGTATCGTCATGAGCACCAGTGACGACCAGTTTCCTATGAGCAGTCCCAAGATGACAGCGCCGCCGCCGCAGATCCACAAGAGTTCGTTGGTTGTAACGGTGAGAATATCACCAAAGAGGTAGGCGTGGAGGTCTATACGTTGTTCGAGGATGCTCAGTGTCACCATGCCGATGGAGAGTCCGCCATGGGCGAGGATACCGAGGAGTGTATCGGTGGCGAGGATACCTTTTTGCTGTAGCCACAGCAGGAGGGAGGCGAAGAGCAGGCATACAATGATGATACCGCCATGGGGATGGAGACCCACCACGAATCCGAGGGCGATACCCAGCAGGGCGCTATGGGCGAGGGAGTCGCTAAAATAGGCCATGCGTCTCCAGACGATAAAGCATCCCATGACGCCAGCCACGACAGCCACAGCGATGCCAGCGGCGCTTGCTGTGAGGAGGAATGGTTCAAGCATGCGTCTCTTTGTCTTTGAGTCGCGCCTTAGTCATGGGTATGGTTGTGGTGATGTTGATAGACGGCCATCATGCGCGCCATATCTTGGCCAAAGAGGGCGATAAATTCTGGATCTTGTGTGACCGTCTGGGGCGCTCCCGAGCAGCAGATATGTTGGAACAGGCATATGACATGTTTAGTGGATGCCATGACCATGTGCAGGTCGTGAGAGACCATCAAGATTCCGATAGGGCGTTCTTTATAGATGCGTTCTAACAAGGCGTAGAAGGTGAGTTGTCCCGTCACATCGAGATTTTGTGCGGGTTCATCCAAGACCAACATATCGGGTTCATTGAGCAGACTACGTGCGAGCAGGACACGTTGGAGCATGCCTCCAGACAAGCTCGCCATGGGTTTATCGAGGATATGCCCGATGCCTATGTCTTCGATCGTTCTATCCCATGTGTCGGGGTGTATTTTTTTGCGTAGGCACAGCATATGTCTTACGCGCATGGGCATCATCTTTTCGAAGACAACACGTTGAGGCACATAGCCCAGAGTCAGTCCTTGTTTATGCGTCACGTGACCGCTATCGGGGCGATAACATTTGGTGAGGCAGCGCACAAGCATGGATTTACCCGCCCCGTTAGGACCAACCACCGTCACGAAGTCTTTCTCTCGAACACAGAGCGTCACGTCACGCAAAATGCTCTGTCCTTGCCTGACAACAGAAATGTTCTTTGCTGTAATAAGTGGACGAGACATATATATACGTCTACAAATGATGGGACATGCAGACACGCCCTTTAACATGGCGTGAAGGCATTATTGATATAGCAACCAATCGTCACAGCAAGACGTAGCAAGAAAAGAGAGAGAGGTCAATCACTATCATGGCAAAAGTCCATCCTATCATCATATATGTTTGTTGTTTTTGTGTGTTACAGCTCTTTGCTGTGCGCCATGCCGAGGCACAAGACGTGGTTGTCACCATTAATCCTCTTCATGGATTGGTGAGTGGCGTGATGGGGGACACAGGGCGCGCTGTGTTACTCTTATCCCCGTCCATATCGCCCCATGGCGTTCAACTCAAGCCATCCCAATTGGCGATGTTACGAAAGGCAAAGGTTATCTTTTACGTGGATGACAGCATCGAGACATTTATGCCGCGTGTGCGGGGTATTCTACCCGCTGACACCCGTGTTGTTGCTCTAGGACGAGAGGCTGGCGTGCCTCTTCTTCCCTACCGCTCTGGTGGCTTATGGCGCTCCGCCCGTGAGGACGACCATGACGACCACGACCATGACGACCATGACCATGACGAACACCATGACGACCATGACCATGACAAACACCATGACGACCATGACCATGACGAACACCATGACGACCATGACCATGACAAACACCATGACGACCATGACCATGACGACCATGAGAGCCATCACCATCATGGGGGTGATGATATGCATGTGTGGCTTGACCCTAAGAACGCCATTGTGATGGCGCGCGCCATAGAAAGCGTCTTGAGCGAGATTAACCCGTCAAACAAACAAGCCTATCAGGCGCAGACCGAGCGTGTAGAGGCAGAGCTCACGGCATTAGACGAGGAACTACGGGATACGCTGTCCTCTGTGGCGGACGAACCCTTCATTGTTTTTCACGATGCCTATCAGTATTTCGAGCGCGCCTATGGGTTGGCAGGGTTAGGCTCGATGACGTTAGAGCCTCACACATACCCCTCCCCACAACGAATAAAGCAGTTACGCGACGCATTGAGGAAGACAAAGGCGCGCTGTGTCTTCTCTGAGCCACAATTCCCGACCGACCTTGTCCGTGTTGTGACAGAGGGCATAGAGGCGCGCGTTGCCTCTCTGAGCCCTCTAGGCCATAACACACCCAGTGATAAGGCGCACACGCTGGATGCTTATACGTCAACCCTCAAGAATTTAGCAAAGGCAGTCTATACATGCTTGGAGGGGTAACGAGACTCCTTCACAAAATGTCTTGACACATGCTGTTAACTGATGGATAATAGGGTGTTTGTGCGCCTCTTTGTGAGCGCATGAGTTAGATTTTAATGAATGTGGGAGAGCGGTGTTATGAAGGGCCAAAGGATGGATAAGGGCGTCAAAAGGGGCGTCGGACGTTACGGGGCAAGCCTTTTGTTATTATGTTCCCTTCTGTCTTGTGGCAGTGAGCGCGAATTTGGCGGTGGGAATTTCATCAATGGCATTCCCGTGACATCAGGCATGGCACAAGGCGTGACCGAAGGGCGCGCCTTTGGTGTTTTTGGCGATAGTGGCGGGCTTGTCGCTGTTATCAACAATGGCGCTATCATGGCCGATGACGGCACAAATCTTGGCACGATAGAGGCAACCGCCGCCACACTCACGGGAACATATACCTCAGGCGTCACCCTCTTTGTCTCCAATGCCCGTTTGCGCGTC
>JACONL010000019.1:0-1179 GCA_014332745.1 Alphaproteobacteria bacterium GM7ARS4
GTCTGGAAACGGGCATGACAAACGACTTGCTGGAGAGGCTCAGCTTTCTCCTGTTGGGCGAGGACGACGGCGACTGCGGTTACGCCGGGGTGTTCTCCGCGGACAAAATCCCCCCGGAATTGGCTGGCCGCTCACGATTTGCCATTCTGGTCAACCTTGACCCGTGGGAAGAGGGAGAAAAGCGTGATGCACTGCGCCGCCAACGCCGCCAGGCGAAACGACGACGACGACCGCACGACGAGGCACATTTCGTTTGCATCTTTGCCGTCGCAGACCAAGTGACCTTCCTAGACTCGTACGGAATGAAGCCCAAACAGCGCCACGTCTGCCAATTTTTGAGGGATTGTAACAGACCGACGGCGTTTAACAGCAATCAAGTGCAAGACTTTGGATCCTCCTTTTGCGGGCTTTACGCGTTGCTCTTTCTACTCAGGCTGGCCAAGCGACCGGCCTCGTCCATTCGTTTTCACCGTGAAAAATCAAACCTCGAAAAAAACGACAATCTATGCCTCAACTATTTGCTGCAATTGCTGTAGTATGTTCTTTTGTATTTAGTTTGTGCATTCATTACACACACACACACACACAATTTAAAGTTACACGAGCACGTTCCTTCTCCGACAGAAATAGCACTGACCCTCTGCTTCAGACTTTTGAATAAGCAAGCTGGCATAGGGAACGGAATGCAGGGGGCACAGAAGGTAACGCTTGTCGTCGAACGAAGAGAATGCAACCTTCTTGCCAAAGTACATGCCAAGCTGGTGGCTTTTACTTTGAATTTCCACACAGTCAACTTTGTAGCTGGCCGGTACGTGGTCCTCGTCCACCAGACAATCTGTCATGGCGTGAAAGGGTATGGTTTTCCTGGAAGGTGCCCGCACTCCCTTGGCACGCATTTGCATCTGTTGGGCCTCCGTCTCGAAAGCGTAGGTCTTGGCACGCAGACCGGCAAACTGCGTAATTTCACTTTTGGGCACCTCGTTTTTGATCAGTCCCAATTCCTTGGCTCTTGTGTCGTCAAACAACGGGTGGGCAGGGTCATAGTTGGAAAAGTCGACCACGTGGCGAATTCGCTGCAAGAATTCGTCGCTACTCTTCATGCGCGTGGCCAGCAGGAAGGAGTCGGTGTCGCTCATCACCACGCTGCACCCGCCGACGTCCGCCAGGGCGGGCTTGATG
>JACONL010000019.1:1264-8756 GCA_014332745.1 Alphaproteobacteria bacterium GM7ARS4
GCTAATCTCCAACACTGAAAAACCCACCGCCCAATTTTGTCGCATGCGAACTCGAGCTTTTTGCAAATAGGACAACACACCGCTGTCTTCCAGCACAACGGCCCATTTGAATCGAGGAGAACTGGCATACTTTCTAGCCTTCTCGGCCTGGCCCAAATCCATTTTGCAGTCCATTCTCTTGCTGTTGCCCTCGATGAGTTTCCCATACAAACTGTTGGCCAACAGCTTGTACAAGTTCTTCAGCGAAACCGTGGGCGCGCTTTTGCGCTTTTGCGTGCAAAGTTCAATGTATTTTCGAATGAAATCCTCCTGGTAAAATTTGATGCCACGGTGCACTTTTGTGAGCTTCATTCCCAACTGCAGGTACAGTTTTAAATTCAGCGCGTGAACCAAATACTTCTTGCGAGGCCTGAACGTGGACGTGAGCTTCTCCGACTTGTAAGTTCTGCCGCCACTGCCACGCTTCAGCTTTTCTTTCTGCCTTTGCAGACGCACCCGACGCAGCACCTTGTAGGCGTAGGGGCTCAGGTCCGCGTGGGTCAACTCAAGCTTGTGCGGGGCTAGCGGGAAGGATGAGTGCGCGCGGTGCAGGTGCTCGGGATACTCGAGGTCCACTTCCAAAATGTAGCCGGGGCCGTTGGTGGTGGTGGCGTCGCGTAGCGGGTCGAAGGCATCCAGCTCCTCCGCAGTCATCCATTCAAAGTCTCGCAAAGGCAAGGGATACGTCATGGCATCTCCGTACAAGTTGTTAGCATCCACGTAGGTCATCGTAAGCGGCGGATCGCCGACGCTGCGCCGCAGATGTCTGGTGTTGATGAAACTCATGCCACCTCTCAAATTGGACTTGATCAGCTGAGCCATCTCTTGGTCCGAAATGAGCTCCATTTCTGCCCCCGTCACCTTCAGCATGATGTCCTTGGAAATCATGGGCAGTGAAAGGTACTTGCACAGGTCGAGGCCGAATTCTCGCCAGATGTTTTCGCGCATCTCTAGCACAGCCTCGGCCAGCTGCAAGACGTCTGAGCGAGCGTAGACTCGAGTGTAATCTAGCATGTCGCGGCAGCCAAAGGCTGACCAAACTCGCTGCGCGTGAGCATAATCCTCCGCGGGCAGCTGGCTCACCCCTGTCAGCGCGTTGCCAAACTCAGAGATGGGCGGCAATGAGGTCGCCGCCTTCAGCCTGCCGACCGACGTGGCAAAGTCATACGGGTAGCAGCCTTTGCGCAGCAAAAGTTCCAGCTGCTGCTTGTTTTTGGTCATCCGCGACAGCAAGTTGAACTTGCACTCTCCAGTGGCTTTGAGATTTTCCACCAAGTTGGCCAGCGAATCGGGCAGGAATGCGGCGGAATCGAGAAATTGCAATCTGCGATTCACGGTGAAGCACTTGAACTTTTCGTAGTTGAGCGGGATGGGGTAGACGTCCCACACGTCAGGGTGGCGGTTGATTTGCTCCACAAAAAGGTGGGAGTCGTAACCCGTGAAATTGTGGGCAAAACAAGTAATGCTGTAGTCTTCTCGCCTGGCCAAGTTGCATGTGTTGTGCGCCACTCCCAAAATCTTCCCCGTCAAATGGTCGTGGTCCACCACCCTCTGGCCGACGTACATGTATTGTTTGCAAAGGTAGCATTCAGATTTGCACAACAACAGCCGCCTTTCGTGCGCGTTCACGTGGGTCATGGGCTGGCCGGGCGTCACCAGGTCGGGCAGAAACTTCTTTTCCAGTTCCAAAAGCTGCTGAACAAAGTCGTCCACCGCGTCCTCTCCCACGTAGGTCCGCTCAAAGTGCACCTTGAGATTGCGATCGACCAACACCATGCAGTAAGCAAAGGCCTTCTGGCTAAACCGCTTGTGCGACTGATGCGGGCAAATGTTTCGCCGCCACCAGTCCTCCTCGCGCAGCTCCTTTCGTTCACGGGCCCGGAGCTCTCGCATTGCGTCTCGCACCGCCTTGGCGTGCTGCTTCTCGTCCCTGCTGCTTTCCTCTCTCATCTGCTCACTCAGCCACTTGTCCAGCAAATCTCGCCTGTTCTCCTCCCCCTCTTCCATGTGGGCATCGAGAGCAACGTCGAGTTGCTCGTCGGGCGCAAGCTCCTTCCAGGTCTGCTCGCGAGCCTCATGCTCACGCGAGCGTTGCATGGTTGCCTCGTCGCATCCACACGTCTTTTTGCAGGCAACTTGCAAAGCCTCAAAGTCGTAAAACAACATAAGGCTACTTTTAAACGTTCGCCTTTGAATGGATCTGGTCAGGTCGTCTCCGTTCTGATGGGAAATGGTTTCCCCCTTGGCGGGCATCTCCACCACCTGGCAATCGTTCTCGTGACAATACTTTTTGTGACGAAGCAGTGCCTCCGAAGACGAATGAACGTTGGTGCAATTCCAACAAATGTGTCTTTTTCGAGTTCTGGAGTGACCGCTGCGCGGGTCCAAACCGCGCTTGGCAAACAACAAGTTGGGATTTTTCACCAATGCGTAATGCATCACGTCGGGGTTGGCCGTGTGAGCCAGCATGAGAACCACCTCGTTGCGCGCCGTCACGTTGGGACTACAACGCACTGGCACGACACGCCTGTCCTCGTCCTGGTAGACTACGTTGATGGAGACGTCCAAGAGCGACCACGCCTCCTCCACCTGATGCAACTGGCTCAGCGGCACAAACGGACCTGCGGGCGTCCCCCACACTGCCACAAAAGCCTTAAGTTTGGCCGAGTCGTTGTCGCCGACGAAGTGGGCTGCCAGCGCGTAGTACAAGCACAGGCCCTCCTCCTCTTCGCCTTGCAGCACAACACTATCCAGGTCCATGCGAATGCCGCCCTTGCGCACGTACGAGGCCACGTGCAAGTTGCACCCGCCGCCCACCAGCGGCAGACACGCACTTGTTCTAACGTCCAGATAGAGCGGCTGCAAGACGCGCCACCCGGATCCGCGGAACAGAAATTCCTCCACCCCACGTTCAATGTCACCGATAGCCATGTGGACGTCGCCTTCAAAGTTTGCAAACGGGCGAAGTTGAAACAGCTCGGAGCGGAAGGCAAAAGCTTCCACTGCAGCCAACTCGCCCTGCTCGCCCACCTTGTACATCTCCACCATCATGGACAGACCGACTTTGCGAAGCGCGCCCGCCTCCGTTTGCGCCATGAGGTATTGCAACAGATTAACCGTCTGGTCCGCGGCGGTCATCAAGGCTGTCTGCAAATCCGCGTGTACATCACCGTCAAAGTACACACGATGCACCGTGGTCTGTCCGTTGTGGGCCTGCTGGTGCAGCACAAACTGGTTAGAGGCCTGGTGGTCTTGCACTCGGTGCTGCACGGCCTCTGCACGGGAGAGGAAATGCCTCGAACAAATGCCACAGGCAAAACAAAGTCTGCGCTGATTGCCACTGTTGACGTTGTGGCTACTGTTGATGCTGCTGCTGCTGTTGCTGGTGGTGGTGGTGTTGCTACTGCCGCTCATGTTGTTTGCCGCCGGCTCGCCGCGTCGTGCAAATGGCGGCCGGGCGTCATGAACGGGGTGGACCACTTTGAGATGTCTTTTGTAATTGGGCAGTGTGACAAAGCTCGCGTCACACTCGGCACAACGCCACTTCTTGGCCACGCGGTCAAAGGCAGTGCAGTCCACGCTGGAGTTTTCATGCACCATCAACGTGTACCTGCGAGCAAACGCCCGTCCGCAGCGACCACACGCGTACCCAGAAGGCATCTTGGCTTAGTCAAGGCCAAGCGTCAACTGCCAAGTATCTGGAGATGGACGCACATTTCTTATATTATGCCTCGCGCGCGTGACCTCTTTTTGACCAAAACGACGACGACGACAAAGACGTCGGCAAATCTTTTTATTAACGGAAATCTTTTGTTGTCGTATAGAAAGTCAACGCTTGTATTTCTATTTTTAAAGAAACATTTTATTCTACGCGCGCAGTGAACCAAAGAAATAGAGAAATAATAAACTAGGAACAAATGGTGATGGATGTGTGATCCGCTCTTTCGAGGTGCTCAATTCGCAACTCGAGGTTTGCCCGAGAGCGGAGCTCGCCTCTTGATGATTTTCTTCAGCGGCGCCTCCTCCGCCTCCTCCTCCTCCCCCTCGCTGGCTAAGTAGTTGGGCGGCAGAAGCGACTGGCTGGCTTCCTCTTGGTCCACTGCCACTTCCTGGATTTCCTCCTCCTCCTCCTCTTCAGCCTCCTCCGCCACCTCTTCCACCTCGTCCTGCCCCGCCTCCATCCCCTGCTCCTCCTCTTCCTCCTCCTCCTCCTCCTCCTCCTCCTGCTCCTGCTCCTGCTCCTCCTCTTCCACCTCCTCCGCGTCCGTTGCGCCGTCATTTTCCTCCGCCATCTCCATGCCCTCGTCCTCGTCGACGTCGTCGACGTCGTCGTCGCCGCCGCCGTCCGCTGCCGCCACCTCATGCTCGCCGTCCTCTTCCATGGATTCGTAGTCGCTCGTTTCAACTTGCGCCTCTTGGCCGCGATTGCCGCATACCTCGCTCTCGCTCATCACGTGCAGCATCTTGCCTTGCCGCGACGTGCCAGCCTTGGCGGCGACGGTCTCAGCGGTCGTCTCCACCATGATCACGCCGACCGAGTCGATGAGTGGGCGGAGGTTGTTCAACTTCATGAGATACTCAATGCCCACAATCAGGTGAGGAATCCTCCGCGCGCTGATGTTGAGAGTGAAGTACCTCTTCTTGTTGAACTGCTCCCCCTCGCGCACCTTCTCCGACTTGCGCTTGCACACGGTCAGAGCCAGGTATTTGACGTCGTGATGCGACTTGGTCTGAAACTGGCTCCACTCCACAAAGACGACAAAGCCGTTGGAAAAGGCGTACATGGTGTCCTCGTAGACGGGGTCGCCATTTGTGGAAATGTCGATGCAACCAAAGGCGTCGGGCACAGCGTGCATCATCCGATCCACCGAGGGCATGATGTACTCGGTGTTCTTGGCCCCTCTCTGCAACAAGACCAGCGCCTTGTGGAATTCTGGCAGGGTGGACAGCCTGCCGGTCATGCTGAACCTCTTCCCCATCCGCCCGTCGCGGGTCGCCACCAAGGAGTTGGGATCGTCACCCAAGACACAACGTTTCAGCGTCCACGCTGGAAACGAGCCAATCTTGTACACCTCCTTGTCCAACTCCACTTCCTCCACCCCGATGAGGAAGGTGCGGTCGATGCGCACCATGGCCTTGGTGACAGGCCCCAACGTTTGCTGCACGCTGATGTCGTGCAGCTTGAAATTGCGCGGCAACTCGTCCTCCCCCACGTTGCCGGTCGACGTCGTTCCCTGCAATTTGGCAAACGCCGCGTTGGCCTCGTCCAGGGTGTACTTGCCCTCCTCGAGCATGGATCGAACATGCCGATACTGACGAGCTTTCTCGGCGGCTGGTTGCTGGCTGCGGAGCAGTTTAGCCATGGCAGTGGCCGGCATCTTCGCTGCCGTCTGCTTGGCCACGACGCTCCTTTTCTTCCTGACCGTCGCCGCCGCCGCCGCCGCCGCCGCCGCCTTGCTGGCGGACCTCGTTGTTCTCGCTAGCGCTGATGAAGTCCCTGGCGACCCGGCAACAGGGACATTCAGTCGAACCCGTTTGGATTCCTTTTTCAATCCCATGCCGCCCTCCGTCTTTCCCAACCTCTTCACCATCGCCGACTTCTTGGGTGCCGAAAGCAACTTTTTTGTCGGCGGCGGCTTGGTCGACTTGGGAGTTACCGGAATCTCCATGATTCATACTTGTGACCAGCGTCTACCTGCACAGCCAATATTCGACTGAAGTCCAAGCAACGGATATAGGCGTTAAATACGTTTTAGATTGAATGACTTTTCTCGCACCTCGAGATGACCTACTTGCGTCGCCCCAACGACGATTTGAAAAAAACCAATTGTGTCCAATTGCATCAATACCTTAACCATCACTTGTAAATCCCCAACGGTTTTTCCCATATACTCAAAGCTTAGAGTCCGGAACGGAAATCAATCAAGGAATAGGCACGCATTGGCTGAGAATGGTGTTTATTTCATCAAGCCGTTTTTTTTTTTTTTTCGAGTGTTTTTTGTGTTTTATACGGGTTTGCAATGGATGTTCTTTGGTGGTTTCTTCTAGTCGCAGTATTCCATCTCAAGAAGAAAAACGGTAACCGATAGCATAATTGGGGGGAGGAGAGGATGGTTTGGACAAGGGCCGGGTAGAAAAAGTATCGTCACTGTCAAATACGTCGAAAAAAAGAAATGAGTAAGGCATTTTAAACTGTTTGATAACGCACGACACTTTCATTGTCTGTTGATCGCTTCGAAATATGTCGTTCCTTTGTCTTTGCATGGCACAATCTTCGAGCAGCTTCAAATTAACTTCTTGCTGCACCCGCCCCACGTACATAGACTGGATGGCAACGCGCAATGTACACACTGTTTCACCGGACACGGATGGAGGGAAGATTGTGTGGGGGTGGGGGAACAGCAGGCGGTCATTTTCGCTTACAAAGATCACACCGCAAGCAATGCACACATTGATTGTCAATATTATCAAAAGCATTCATTTTGACACACAAAAAATAACGGAACGGAGTAAGAAATATGCACGCAACATTGTAGACACACTCTTTTTTTTGGGGGTTTTGTCGTTGTAGTCGTTTTTTTGCGGCTTTTGTTTTTGTATTCGTGTTTTTGCGGCTTTTTTCGTTGTATTCGTTTTTTTTGCGGGTTTTTGTTTTGGTAAGACTGTTGGTGATTTTATGGCAAAATTAGTACATGTGTAAAGAGGTACAAGTACGAACGTGAATGTAATCTCAATCCATTGAAAGCTGTTTTTCAAAAAGGCGGAACGTGATTGCCTTGGCCGAGACTCAGAGCAGCAGACCCTCGGCTAGACAAAACACGCACCGCCCCGCCCACAAGTGTTATGAATAGGAATGGTACTACGAAACTTGGAGAGGGGGCAAAAGTGCAATGTTTTTGCCCACCCTACGAGATAAAAATGGAACAAGCTAAAAATCAAAATAGTTGGTTGCACTGCGCAAAAAATTAAATTGGTCATTTAGAGCACACTCAAAAGCAACGAAGCAAAGTAACTTGAATACTAGCGATGATAATTAAATGTGAAGAACTACTTTTATGGAGATCGCCACTGTACAAATTTTTACATACTTTGACACTGAGAATTCGTGACATTTTGAATGCCGTTTTGCGAGTTTGAAGAAGTCTCGAGATGTTCTTCGAGAATCGAGAGAGAGAGAGATGTGGGAAGATGTCAGTTGTGCATGGCGCTAATAAACTGACGACTGGATATTATGGGTATGAATAAAAAATTAAATTAGTGAAGGTATGTAACTTGAATCACTTACATTTCATCGACTGAATACAATAAGAATTAAAATCCGAAAAAAGCAAACTACTGTTAGGTGTGGAAAAACTAAAGAAAAAACGTTCTGTAAGTACGTGAAAATCTAGTAGCGCAATTGATTATATAATGAAAGTGCAAATATTTATGAGCCGTTGTTTGAGCCTAGCAG
>JACONL010000020.1 GCA_014332745.1 Alphaproteobacteria bacterium GM7ARS4
GTCCTGTTTGTCGGCGCGGCGTTCTTATCAGCACTCTTTTGTTTTTCGCCCACATCATATGTATGTGAATCCATCTATGTCAATTTCCTTCACTCCCCATATAAGGACTCGACGTTGGGTTATCTGCCCTATCTCGTTCTGTTATCGACACTCTGGATTGTTTCTGGCAACTTCAATCAACGAAGAGGGAAGAAGTCGAGTGAGATCATAAAAGAGATACTGGGAAGAAGCGCCGAAAAAGGCGAAGGACAATAACCCCGTGTTTTGTTGTTGTCTGTGTGATATAATGGATAGGTGAGGGTGGCGCAACAGGCACAGGCGCGCACGGATGATATGAAAGGAGAGACAGACAGGAGGAGAGCGTGTGAGAGAGAGGGTGTGAGAGAGAGCGTGTGAGCTGTAGAAAGAAAAAGAGGCAAGAATGGGTGAGCATGATAAGAACATAAAGAATACAAAGAGAGGGAACAAAAGAGATGATAGAGATATTGAGAGCTACACACACCAAGGTGAACGACTCAATAATCCGCCCGTGGGGCTGGTGCGCCCTGAAACAGAACCACCCACAATAGATAAAAAACACTACGCATACGATTACCATCGCTCACCATCCCTCCACTGGGCTGGAAAAAAAGAACGACAAGATTTCTACGTAGATAATGTCCCCCTCCATATCTACGAACGCATCGACGCAAAACGCATCATTCGCGCTATCACCAAACAATCACCACAAACAACACTCTTCGATGATGACGATAAAAAATCATCCCTGCAAAAAGATATAGAATTCTATCAACACCAAAATAAATGGACCAATCGCCTTGTCGCCGGCGACTCCCTCCTCGTTATGAACTCCCTGCTCCACAAAGAAAGCATGGGACAACAGATACAAATGATCTACATCGACCCGCCCTATGGCATTAAATACAATTCCAACTTTCAACCCTTCACCGACCGCACCAACGTGAAAGATGGCCTTGATGACGACATCCCCCACGATGTGCGCGCCGTCCAAGCCTTTCGCGATACATGGGAACTGGGTATTCACTCCTACCTGTCTTACCTCTATGAACGCCTGATGCTGGCACGGGAACTCCTCACCACAGAGGGAAGTTGCTTCGTCCAAATCTCTGACGACAATATGCACCTCGTCCGTAACCTCATGGACGATGTTTTTGACACCAAGAATTTTGTCAGTGTGATTTCCTTTGCCACGAGCGGTGGTTTTACTACTAAACATCTCAGCAGGCGGGGCGACTATCTCGTCTGGTATGCCAAGGATAAAGACCTTATGACCTACAATCAGCTCTATCTCCCGAGCAAAGATAGGGAGAGGGGCGATAATGTCTATCGTCATCTGTTGTTATTGGATGGCACGAGACGGGCTATGACACAGGATGAACGCAAAGGCATCACCCCCCTTCCTCAAGGGGCGCGCATTCTTCGGTATAGTTCTCTACAAAGTCAAGACGCGCCAAAAGAACCAACCCCCTTCGAGTTTGAGGGCAAGACCTATTATCCCGCTAAAGGAAGGCATTGGACAGCGCGCTACCCTGACGGCATGGAGCGTCTTGCCCATGCCAAACGTATTGCTGTTGCTGGCAATGGCATTTGTTACACCCGTTTCCTTGAGGATAATCCCTATACCCAATTGACCGACACATGGACGGATACGGGGAGCGTGGCGACTGGCAAAGTCTATGCCGTGCAGACTCGTAAGAAAGTCATCGAACGTTGCATGCTCATGACGACACACCCCGGTGACCTTGTCCTGGACCCGACATGCGGGAGTGGCACGACAGCGCTGATGGCGGAAACATGGGGCAGGCGTTGGATCACATGCGATACATCCCGCGTTGCTCTCACCATTGCCAAACGCCGCCTGATGACGTCCCATTATCCCTATTATCACATGGCGTCCCCTGAGGAAGGCATTCACAAAGGCTTTGATTACGAGACATTCCCCCATATCACCATCACAACCATCTCTTGCAATACCAATATCAAGGCAGGCCTGACGCAACAAGAGATTGATGGCTTGATTGCCGAGAGCGCCGAGGTCACGCCTCTCTATGATAAACCTAAAGTTGATAAGACTAGAATACGCGTCACGGGTCCTTTCACGGTGGAGGCGGCGCCGACTCCTGTTATTCATCCTCTGCATGAGCCGTTTGATTCATCGTCTATGGCGATGCGGGGTGATGACTCTGACCCGCATAGGCAGGGTGAGAGTTTTAGGCAGAATGAATGGATGGCCATGTTAGGGCGCGAGGGCATTATTGATAGTCGGGGTGGGACGATTGAATTCACCTATGTTGAGTTGCAGCAAGGCACGCGCTATCTACAGGCGCGGGGTGAGACGAAGGGCAAGACGATTCAGACGGTCGCTTTTCATTTTGCCTCACCCTATGTCGTGTTGAATAAGATTCATGTGCGCAAGGCGTTAGAGGAGGCGCATAAGTTAATCCCGCGTCCTGAGCTTGTTGTCTTTTGCGCCTTTGATTTTGATGGCGAGGCTGTGCGCGAGATTGACGAGACGTGTTTGCCTTCGCTCAGGCTTATGAAGGTAAAAATAGACCATGATATTTTGACGGCGGATTTGAGGAAGAAGCAGAAGCAAGGCGGGCATTTCTGGTTGGTGGGACAGCCTGATATTCATTTAGAGACTTTCAAGAAAGGGGGTGATGAACCGCAACGTTATCGCCTGCATATTTATGGTTTTGATTATTTTGCGCAAGACGAGGAGGGCATTCGTATCATATCGGAGAAGGTGGACAGAATCGCCATGTGGATGGTGGATACCGACTATGATGGCAGGAGTGTCTATCCCGCACAGATTTTCATTCCCAAAGAGTCCAAGTCCAGTTGGCATCAATTGGTGAAGAAAATGAAACTTCCTATGGATGAGGAGCGTATGGATTGCCTCAGTAGCACGACCTCTCTTCCCTTTGAGGCTGGGGACTATGGGCGGGCGATGGTGAAAATCATTGATACGCGCGGCGTTGAGAGCATGCGCCTTGTGCCTCTTGTGTGAAGGTGTGACGTCCGCTATGTCTCAGCAAGAGAAGACGGCCAAGACATCGCTTGTCATCAATAGTCCCTATGCCATGCCATGTCAGCATTGGCAGTTTCACTATGCCCATGGGGAGGGCATACAGAAGACATTGACGGCTGGTCGGCGTCCTTCGGGTTATCGTATTGCTTCGTCGCGTGTCTCGCCAGCGCAATCGGCGCAAGATATGGGTGTTTTTGTGCCTATTCCTTTGGTGGAGACGATACGGGAGCGGGTGGTGGCATGGCGTGAGGGTGGCTATCGTGGCGCAACGGGTGTGACGAGGCGTCTGTTGCGTCATTGGACGGATGAGAGAATTCCCCGTCAGCATCGTTTTTTCTTTTGTCAGTTAGAGGCTATTGAGACGTTGATATGGCTGATGGAGGCGCCTGAGAATCAGGCGCATTGTTCGGTGTCTATTCCTATGGATGGCGCGCTGAGGCGTCTGTGTTCGAAAATGGCGACAGGGACGGGCAAGACTATTCTTATGGCGTTTGTCATTGTGTGGCAGCTGCTCAATCGTGTTGATGACCCTAAGAACAAGCGTTATGCCAAAGAGATTTTAGTGGTTGCGCCTAATTTGACGGTGAAAGAGCGCCTGAATGTGCTGAATCCCAAACATCCAGAGAATATCTATGGGTTGAGTCGCAAAGACGCGTTGCGATTGAACGACCCTCGCCAAGAGAGGCGCGATAGGGATGGGGTGTTTTATCTTGTGCCTCGTGGTTTGCGGGAACAATTGACGCAAGGGAAAGTCCATATACAGAATTGGCATCAGTTACAATGGGATGACGAGGCCAAGATACGGGCAAGGAAAAGCGTTGATAAGCGGGGACCGCTCAGTGATGACGCCTATGTTCGTGATGTGTTAGGGCTTGATATGGCGTATGCCAGAGATATTGTCGTGTTGAATGATGAAGCACACCATGCGTGGCGTATGCCTGAGGAGATGAAAGAGAAGAGCTTGCGGGGTGAGGACAAGAAGCAAGCGGAGGAGGCAACGCAATGGATTCGTGGTTTAGAGCGTCTTCACCATGCGCGTAACGTTCTCTGTTGTTATGATTTTTCGGCGACGCCTTATATTCCGTCTTTACAGGGGAAAACGGAGTCTCTTTTCCCATGGATTGTGAGTGATTTTAGTCTCAATGACGCCATTGAGGCGGGTATTGTGAAAACGCCACGCGCTGTCGTGCGTGATGGGACGGGTGTCGACACGAAGACGTATAGACCGCGATTCGAACATCTCTATGACAATGACGAGGTTAAGAACGACCTGAATCGGCGGGCAAAGCCAGAGGAAGAATTGCCATTCTTGGTGACGGACGCCTACGCCACTCTTGCCCGTGATTGGCATGCGACATTGACGCGATGGCAGGCGGCAAAGGCGTTGACTCCTCCCGTGATGATCAGTGTCGTCAATCGCACTGAGACGGCAGCCCGTGTTGAACATATGTTTAAAGAGAACCAAATCGGCACTGAGGCGCTCGGTGAGCCAGACAAAATGCTACGTATTGACTCGCACGTTTTAGAGAAAATGGATAAGACGCACGGGGAGGCACTTTTACGGCGCAAGGTAAGCACGATCGGCAAGAAGGGTAAAGAGGGCGCTGCTATCCATAATGTCATTGCTGTGAATATGCTGTCGGAGGGGTGGGACGCACAGACAGTGACGCATATCATGGGGTTGCGCGCCTTCAGGAGTCAATTGTTATGCGAGCAAGTTATCGGGCGGGGGTTGCGGCGTTCTAGCTATGAGGTTGATGAGGAGACGGGATTATATACACCCGAACATGTCGATGTCTTTGGCGTGCCTTTTTCCTTTCTTCCTTGTGAGGAGGGCGATGATCTTCGTGCGGGGATGTTTGAGCCTCTGTGTTCTGTGGCGTATATGCCTGAACGTTCGGACAAGAACATCACATGGCCGCGCGTCCAACGTATCAATGTGTCGTATCGTCCGTCTCTGGCGCTTGAGGATGTGACGCCTCTCACCATTGATGCGGCGACAATCCCAAAGATTGTTGAATTAGCACCGAAGGTGGATAACCAGCCTGACCTCAGTGATGTCAAGGCGATAGACATACGTCAGTTGGGACAAAGCACACGCATGCAGACGTTATTTTTTAAGACAGCGAAGTCTCTGTATCGGGAGATAACGTCACATGGTGAATGGCCAGGGCATGAGATGGACCTTGTGAGCCAATTGGTGCGCTTGGTGGGGGATTTTCTCTTGTCGCCTCAGTTTCGTATCAAGCCTCAGGCGTTCCATGACGACCCTGCCATGTGTCGCGCCGTCATCTATCTCAGACGGACACAGATCATGCGCCATATACAGAATGCTCTTCGTTTAGGGAAGAGTGCGGATTCTTATGATATTATCGTGGACAAGGAATTGGGCTCTACGGAAGACACGTATCCCTATCGCACATCGAAGGCATGTGATGTGGGGAAGAAAACGCCTATTAGTTGTTATGTGTATGATTCGACATGGGAGCAGAGGGCGGCGGCGCTGTTAGAGCGCCATGAGGGTGTTGTGGCGTGGGTGAAAAACGGAAAGCAGGTGGGTTTTATCATTGATTATGTGTATCAAGGGGTTGTCAAGCATTACTTCCCTGATTTTTTGGCGCGTCTCACCTGTGGCAAGACCCTTATTATCGAGACAAAGGGAATAAAGACGGAGGAAAGCGAGGCAAAAAAACAAGCTCTTGAATTATGGGTTGCTGCCGTCAATGCCCATGGTGGCTATGGCGTGTGGGCATCGGCTCAGGCGGGGGATGAAAGCGCCATCCATGACGTTTTAGCGACTCATTGTGAGAGTCTTGGTAAGGTGTAGGGAAGGGTGAGGGGTTATGGCGAGACACCCATCAATTCGACAAAGTCTTTTTCAATGTGTTGGCGAAAGTCTGGCGTCAGCCTGTGCCAATCCACAACATCCACATGATAGGGGAGCATGCCACGTGCCTCTCCATGTGTTGGTGTGTCCTACGCCACCAGAGGAAACACTTCCCATCGCCGATTTTCGCGTCAGGGGCAGTCGACATGTCGGAAAGCCCAGTGGCAACCTGTTGGATACTCTTTATCAACATCAGAGGCGACAGCATTGGTATCAAGACTACGCCGTGAGCATTGGCGCACCCGACGTGGTGGTTGTCGGTTCGCTCACCCTAGAGACGCCCATCGCGCAAGCAGCAGAGGCCATGAGGCGTGACCTCAACTATGATTTGCGAAAGCAGAAGCAGGCAAAGACATGGGAGGGTGTCTTAAGAGACATAGGCAACCATGCTGATGACTTGGGTATATTAGTCATGAAAAATAGTATGGTTGGTAGCAATACCCATCGTCGGTTAGACCGCGAGGAATTCAGTGGTTTCGCCCTCTGTGATAAAAAAGCACCGCTGATATTCATCAACAATGCCGACTATAAGGCAGCGCGAAATTTCACCATTGTCCATGAGTTAGCGCATATATGGCTCGGTGAAGCGGGATTATCCCATGGGACTCTTCTTCAACATGAGCGCCAGTCTTCCCAAAGAATTGAAGCATGGTGCAACAAGGTTACGGCTGAATTCCTTGTGCCTGAGCAAGATATTAAAGGAGAACCTATCCCGAGGGACGTCTTGGAACAAGCGATAGAAGACCTCTCTTGGGAATACAAGGTGAGCACATGGGTGATTTTACTGAGGATCTTACATGTGGGGCGTATCACTTCAGCTGTCTATCATGAGATTTTGGAGAAGGAGAGGAAACCCAAAGTGCCATCGGATGAACAAAAACAACAAGGAGCCCCTCCTTTTCATGTAACGTTGCTATCACGGTTAGGGCGTCGTTTCCGTCGCGCTCTTATTGGAGACACGCTAGGAGGCCACACATTGTATCGTGATGCCTATGCCATGCTCGGTACGAGCAAGCATGGGACTTTCCTAAAACTTTCTGAAAAATTGGGAGCATGACATGAT
>JACONL010000021.1 GCA_014332745.1 Alphaproteobacteria bacterium GM7ARS4
GAGAAGTTTGAGCGCACGAAACCGCATTGCAATATAGGGACGATAGGTCATGTAGACCATGGCAAGACGACCTTGACGGCGGCCATAACGTCTGTGTTATCGCAGAAGGGTGGTGCGTCTATGATGAAGTATGAGGATATTGACAAGGCGCCTGAAGAGAAAGAGCGTGGCATTACCATTGCCACATCGCATGTGGAGTATGAGACCGAGAAGCGCCATTATGCTCATGTGGATTGTCCTGGTCATGCCGACTATGTGAAGAACATGATTACGGGGGCGGCGCAGATGGATGGTGCGATTTTGGTTGTCTCGGCGTCTGATGGCGCGATGCCTCAGACGCGTGAGCATATTTTGCTGGCGCGTCAGGTAGGTGTTCCGGCGATGGTTGTTTTTTTGAACAAGGTGGACCAAGTGGATGACCCCGAGTTATTGGATTTGGTAGAGTTAGAGTTGCGTGAGTTGCTGACATCTTATGAGTTTCCGGGCGATGACATTCCCATTGTTCGTGGTTCGGCATTGCAGGCGTTAGAAGGCAAGGCTGGTGAGACGGCTGTTGGCTCTATCGATGCGCTCATGGCGAAGGTGGATGAGTATATTCCACAGCCGGACAGGCCACGCGACAAGCCTTTTTTGATGCCCATAGAGGATGTGTTTTCCATCTCTGGTCGTGGCACGGTGGTGACGGGTCGTGTGGAGCGTGGCATTGTCAAGGTGAATGACGAGGTTGAGATTGTGGGGATTAAGGACACGACAAAGACGGTGTGTACGGGTGTCGAGATGTTTCGCAAGCTTCTAGACCAAGGCGAAGCAGGCGACAATGTGGGTGTTTTGTTGCGTGGGACGAAGCGTGAGGATGTGGAGCGTGGGCAAGTCTTGTCAGCACCGGGGAGTATCACGCCTCACAAGAAGTTCAAAGCGGAAGCTTATATCCTGAAGAAGGAAGAAGGTGGCAGGCATACGCCTTTCTTTGGGAACTATCGCCCGCAATTTTACTTTAGGACGACTGATGTGACGGGCTCTATCGCTTTAGACAAAGGGACAGAGATGGTCATGCCGGGGGATAATGTGGCGCTCACGGTAGAGTTGCTCACGCCTATTGCTATGGACCAAGGCTTGCGCTTTGCTATCCGTGAAGGGGGACGCACCGTCGGGGCTGGTGTCGTCGCAAACATTATCATACGTGTTTGTCTCAAGTCTTTCGAGCACAAGATGTTGGATGGTGCTGTTGTTGAGATTATCAAGACGGCGCAACAAACCCGCGCCAAGATTCGTGGCCCTATTCCCTTGCCCACAAGGATAAGGAAATTTACCTTGATTCGTTCGCCTCATGTTCATAAAAAGTCGCGAGACCAACTAGAGATACGCATTCACAAACGTTTACTCGATATTATCGACCCGACGCCGGACACGATGGATAAGTTGCAAAATTTAGACCTTCCTCACGGTGTGGATGTAGAAATTAAAATGTAATGCATGAGGGAATGAGCAGTATGCGAGTCGGCTTGTATATGCGTAAAGTAGGAATGTCGAGGCTTTTCTCGGATGAGGGAAAACATATTCCTGTCACCATTTTGTCTCTGGACTCTTGTTCGGTTGTCAGGCGTTTGGTTAAAGAACGTGATGGCGTTGATGCCGTGCAAATAGGATTTTGTGAGACGAAAGAGTCGCGCCTCAATAAGCCACAGCGCGTTTTTTACAAGAAACAAAGGAGTCGTCCCTATCGATATATACGTCAATATCGACCGAGCGAAAAAGGGATGATGAAGGAAGGTGATGAGCTCAATGTGGACCACTTCATCGAGGGACAATATGTTGATGTCATAGGGAGGAGCATAGGAAAGGGGTTTGCTGGTTCTATGAAGCGCCACCATTTTGGAGGTGGGCGCGCATCTCATGGAGTCTCGGTGTCGCATAGAGCCCATGGGTCAACGGGACAATGTCAAGAACCGGGGCGTGTCTTTAAAGGGAAGAAGATGGCGGGACATATGGGTGATGGGCGTGTCACTGTCCATAACGTGCGTATTATCAAGATAGACGATACACAGCGTCTGATTTACCTCAAGGGATGTGTACCGGGCTCAAAGGGACGCTATGTCGAGTTACGTGATGCGTGCAAGATGCCTCTACCCGATCATGTGCCTTGGCCTCAGGGTGGATCATCGGTCTCACAACAACAAGATGATGCTAAGACGGCTTAGATGATAGGGGTAATGGGCAAGATGAAGGTTGCTGTGAAAACGATTCTTAATGAAGATGCTGGGTCTATTGATGTCCGAGAATCGGTCTTTGCATGTGAAGCGCGGGAAGACATATTGGCGCGTGTTGTTCGTTGGCAGCAAGCACAACGTCGACAAGGAAGCCGCAGGACAAAGGGGCGGGGAGATATTGTAGGCGGTAAAAAGAAGCCGTGGCGACAGAAAGGAACAGGGAGGGCGCGACAGGGGAGCATTAATGCGCCACATTTTAGGGGGGGTAGTAAGGCGTTTGGTCCTGTCATGCGCTCCCATGGGCATCAGTTGAATAAAAATATCAGGCGTCTTGCCCTCAGGATGGCGCTTTCCTTACGGATGAAGCAAGAAAAAATGTTCGTATGGGATGTTTTAGCGCTAGAGGAGGGTAAAACGGCCCTCTTAGCGAAGCGCTTGCGGGCATTGGGTATCACATCTGCTTTTATTGTGGGGGATGACACCATCCATGAGAATATCCAACGTGCATCACGTAACCTTCCCCACATCCATGTTTTACCTCGCCAAGGCATGAATGTTTATGATATATTGCATAAGGACACGCTTGTTATCACAAAGCAGAGCGTGCAACATTTCGATTCTATCTTATCATGACGATAAAAAGAGGAAAGAGGAAGGCTGTCACGTCTTCTAAGACACTGAGAATTTTAGATTATGCGTCCATTGTGCGCTCTCCTGTCATTACGGAGAAGGCGACGGCGTGTCATGAACATAATCAATTTACATTTAAGGTTGCCAAAGATGCCGACAAGGGTGTGATCAAGGAGTCGGTGGAAGCCCTTTTTGGTGTCAAAGTCTTGCGCGTGCATACACTCAATATGCCCAGCAAGAAAAAGCAGTTTCGTGGCATAAAAGGCCATCGTCCGGGCTATAAGAAGGCGATCGTCAGGATCGCAAAAGAGAACGTCATCGATTTAACGGAAAAAATCCTGTTGAAATAATATCTTTCGAGGCACTTTCTCATGGCAACAATTACGTATCGTCCCGTCACACCTTCTCTTCGAGGTCTTATCTCCATCGACAGACGTGGTCTGTGGAAAGGCAAGCCCTTTTCCAAACTCACGCATGGCCTATCCAGTCGTGGAGGGCGTAATAACCATGGTCATATCACTGCCTATCATCGTGGCGGTGGCCATAAGCGTCGGTATCGCATCATTGATTTCAAGAGGCAGAAACATGATATGGACGCCACCGTGCAACGCATAGAATATGACCCTAACAGAAGTTCTTTCATTGCTCTCATTCGCTACGAGGACGGGGAGCATGCCTACATATTAGCACCCGCAAGATTAAAGGTCGGGGCAATTGTGCGTTCAGGGACGAGCAACGTTCCCATAGAGAGTGGATGTGCGATGCCTATGACGCATATTCCCTTGGGGAGTCCGATCCACAATATCGAATTAAAGCCGGGCAAGGGAGGACAGATTGTGCGTTCTGCTGGCGGAAGTGCCTCGATGATTGGGCGTGATGCTGGCTATGCCATGGTGCGTCTTCCTTCTGGCGAAGTGCGCATGGTGCTTGCTCGCTGTTTTGCCACAGTCGGGGTGTTATCTAATCCAGACAGGAAGAATACGACAATTGGAAAGGCTGGACGCTCTCGTTGGCTAGGGAGGCGTCCTTGCGTGCGTGGTGTCGTTATGAACCCGGTGGACCATCCCCATGGTGGAGGAGAGGGGAGAACATCAGGGGGGCGTCACCCGGTGACACCTTGGGGAAAGCCGACAAAGGGAAAACGGACAAGGCGTAACAAGAGAACAGACAAATATATTTTGTCCCACAGGCGCAAAAAAGCATGATACAAGGACACAACGGCGATAGAGCAACCCCAAGAAAGGGAGGATACCCTTCATGACTCGTTCTGTATGGAAAGGTCCTTTCGTTGACCCTTGTCTTCTCAAGAAAGCAGAGAAAGCACAACAAGGGAACAGGCGGGCTGTTATTAAAACGTGGTCACGTCGTTCGACAATTTTACCTATGTTTGTGGGTCTCACGTTTGGTGTCCACAATGGGAGGAAGCATATTCCCGTGGTTGTTACCGAGAACATGGTGGGGCATAAGTTGGGTGAATTTTCACCAACACGCACATTCCATGGCCATACAAAAGACAACAAAAAACGATAGGGTGCTTCATCATGGGTAAAGTCTCGCGTCAACGCTCTCTTGAAGAGACTCAAGCACAGGCAAGGGTGCGCACTTTGAAAGTGAGCCCGCGTAAACTCTCCCTTGTTGCGCAACTCATTAGGGGACAGGATGTCGGTGAGGCTTTGCGTCGCCTGACATTTTCCCGTCGTCGTATTGCTCAAGATGTGGCAAAAGTTCTTGAGTCGGCCATTGCCAATGCCGAGAATAACCACCAGCTCGATGTGGATACGCTCTATGTTTCTCGGGTTGATGTTGGCAAATCCCTCACCATGAAACGTTGGCGTGCGAGAGCGCGCGGTCGCCCTGGGCGGTATCATCGTCCTTTTTCTAATCTTTCTGTGGTCGTGAGTTTGCGCCATGGAGACCAAGAGAACGCGGAGGTGAGTCGTGGGACAAAAAACTAACCCCATAGGCTTACGTTTAAGGGTTAATCGCATGTGGGACTCTCGCTGGTATGTTGGGCGAGATTATCCAAAAGTCATTGCGACAGACATCCGCATTCGTCACTTCCTTGAAAAGGAGTTGAAACAGGCAGGTGTCGGGCGTATCTTGTTGGAACGCAAAGAGGGCATGAAAGACATCAATGTAACAATCTTTGTGGCGCGTCCGGGTGTCGTCATTGGTAAAAAGGGGACGGGTGTCAAAAAGATAGAACAAGATGTCTTACGTATCATCGTCAGGGATATGGCAAAAACAGACCATGAGTATAAGAAGCTTAAGCAAGAACTCGCCATGAGGGATAAAAAGGACTCGACATCGAAGAAGAAAGGAAAAGAGTCGCCTTATAGAGAGAAAGTCAAAGACATTCGCGTCTCCATCAATACGCGTAAATTAGATGTCCCAGAAATGGACGCCAGCCTTGTTGCCGACAATATCGCCCATCAGTTAGAGAGGCGTGTCTCTTTCCGCCGCGCTGTCAAGAGGGCATTGCAATCGGCAGAAAAATTGGGGGCACAAGGTATCCGTATCCATGTGAGTGGGCGCATTGGCGGTGCAGAGATTGCTCGCACCGAATTTTTTCGACAAGGTCAGGTGCCTCTTCACACGTTGCGCGCGGATATAGATTATGGAACAGCCGTTGCCCACACAACCTATGGGACATGCGGTGTCAAAGTATGGATTTATCATGGGGATATTTATGAACATGACCCCACAGCACGCGATAGGCGTGTCATAAAAAGTCAACAGCATAGAAGCCGTGTGCCTATGGGGGCGGGTGGAGCATCTGGAAGGGACTCCCATGAGAAAGGCCATGTGTCTACCCCTGCGCAAAAAGCCGCCCCACCTAAAGAAGAGGCGGCGACAGCGGCCTTAGCGACTGAGGGAGCGCAATAGGAGGACGTCCCATGTTGCTACCTTCTCGTCCAAAATACAGAAAAGCTCACAAGGGGCGTATCCATGGCAAGAGTAAAGCGGGA
>JACONL010000022.1 GCA_014332745.1 Alphaproteobacteria bacterium GM7ARS4
CACGCACAGAGGCGCTGGGACGGAGAGAGCGCTAAGGACTATTGGATGGTAAGCCTTCATCCACAAAGAGTTCGTCCTCGATGCGTTCGAAAATCTGGCGATAGAGTTCGCCATCATAAATGGGGTTGTCCTCCCCTGAGAGCTGGCCACGACCGCCCGCTCGGTTCAGCACCTCGACAAGGCTCACGCGTAGAATGCTCCCGCCACCCTGACTCCCTCGATTTGCTCGCACATTGGCCGTCAGGCGCACATGGCGCGTCACCTTGTCGGGACCGCCGCTCCCATCCCCTCCATAATAAGAAGGACCATCAGTCGCCGCGATGATCGCCCCCACAACAATCGCGCCTAAGACCAAGTCAGCAAGACTCGTCGGCCCCGACCTGTTAGCCGTGACGACAGTCCTTGGCGTGTTCGCATTGATAAAGCCAGCATCGATATTCGCACTCTCCACGATATAGCCTAACCCCTGCAACGCGCCCAATGTCGCCTTAAAGACAGCGTTGGGCTGACTCGATAATTCTCGCGACTGAAGCTCCTCTATCTGTAATGGCGTCAATGGCGGTAAGGCGGGAACAGCAGAACCACGAGAAAACGCGCATGACGACAGAGCCACACAGAGAACAGCGCACACAAACGCGCGAGAACCTCCCCGCCTCACCCCGCCATATGCGCCTATCGGCATGATCGTCATATTCTTGTCCCTCCCCTAAAAAGACGATGTGCGACTCTTAAAGTCTTCCACGATACCATCCCCGTTAAAACGAATGATGAGCGTCACGGTGCGCGATGACGTCCCAGACGCCGCCCCACCACGCCGACTACGACCACCAAGCAATATCACCGTCCACGCAAAGCTCTCAGCAGAACTGGTCGCACGAGAAACAGTCGCATATTTCTGATACGTCCATAACTCGTCGCCATTGCCATCACGAGTCGCCACATTAGGCGCACCAAACGTCTCTAACACTTGGGCTTGTGTCGTCTGCCCCTTCTTCAACGTCAACTGCACTTGCCCATGCGTAAAAGGCGTCGCCCCTAAATCATCAACAGGGCCCACATCCTGATAGACGCTACAAGACGCCAACACCACCCACACAACCGCCCCAACACCATACGCTATCTTTCCATAGACCATCGCTCACTCTCCATAGCTATTAAAAGAAGTTACTTCCTCGCTCGAATCAAAGTGAAAAACGATATTGAGCAAAGGAAGAGACCTGTCCGCATTCTGAGCACCCCTATCAAACAAAAAAAGCGTGCCTAAAATCTCATGCGACCCATCTGCCGAGATAAAAGAACCCCGACGCCGATAAGACCATACCTCCCCATCATCATGAGTCTGCGCACGGGCAAGAGGCTCACCTAAAATCTCTTGCACATCATCCATCTCTAGACCCCTCTCAATGACAAGGCGATAATGCCCCTCAGGAAGAGGCGTCTCGTCATCCAACGCCCCACCGCCACAGCCAGACAGACACAAAACCACAGCCACAAAGGATAAATAACGCCTCTTTCGCACCACGCCTATCATCATATCACCCACAATACAGCACAATCATCACCCCAACAGAGCAAGAGATGACGCTATCACAAGGACTGGCACCAAACGGGCAAGCACGAGCATCACCACAGACTCTAAACCCTTTCCCGTATAGTGACCCCATATGAACGCAAAGACCGACACAACAACCCCTAAAAAGATAACGGCCTGTACCCATCCTTCATCAAAGCCACGAGACCAACCGCTTGCCTGCATCACAAGAGCAACCATCAGCGCAAACAAAAACAAACCGACAATATGCAACGCCATGCCCAATAATGACGACGTCAATGTTCCCTTAAAACCTATGTGAGACAACATCCGCCTGCCGCCAGCGCTCCGCCCCAACGCCACCATAAACAAAAAACTCAACACCGCCCCAACAACTAAGCCCGGTAACCAGCCCTCACCCACAACCATATCCACAAGAGTCATCAAACCATCCTCCCACACTGAAAATGAAAGCCTATCACCACACCACCCCATACACAACACCCCGCCATCATAGACAATGCTCCCCACATTGTCAATATCATGCGCAATAGCCCCATGCTGTCACGTCCTTTGGAATAAGAGAATATATTCATGCTTGAAAATGTAGAAACCTCCCGTCAAGGCACGATACCGCCATAGATTGTCTTGCTGAATTTTGGCGCGGTTACCCGTCATGTTCTTCACAACGATCGCCTTGAGCCTCAGCGCGTCCCCCCGCGCCAATGCCTCTTGCATGAGGTAAAACCCAAGAGGCACCCATGCGCTGTTCGTGTATTTATCACCGATAACAATGGCAAGATAACGACCATGGTCTAAGAAGGGAACAAAATTCTCAACCACATCACCACATTTTTTTGTGAATTCCTCCACAGAGGGCGCATTACTTATATCCTCGGCCTTGTCGCTAAACGCGATAATATCATGATAGGGGGGATGCATGATGATAAGGTGAAGATGGGCGCTCCCTATGCCACGCAAAATCGCCTGAACCCTGTCCCGCGCCTCTTGTGTCGTGCTGTCAGCAACGATGACATGAGACGATACGGGAGACGATACAGGCTCTCCATCGCCCTCGCAAGGCGCTGATTGCCTTGCGATATTGTCTTGCGCTTGACACGCGACATCAGGCGATAATTCAAGCCCTATGCCATGGCGACCTAGCCTTTTTGCTTCAATGAGAGTCGTGCCGTGACCTAAAAAGGTATCCAAAACGACATCGCCCCGCTTGGTGTAGCGCCGCATCATCTGATAGGGAATCTGCGGAATAAAGTTGCCATGATAGGCATTATTGTGAGCACCCGACCTATCACGCCCTCCCACCAGCCACAAACTATCTGTTACAATGTCGTCATACGCCTTCCAATGCTCTAAATCAAGGTCGTTGATCTTTGTTGTCATAAAACATAACGTCCAGTGACGCCACAAGGTAAGAGCAAGAGAACGATGATGGTGGAGGCGACCGGGCTCGAACCGGTGACCTTTCGCTTGCAAAGCGAATGCTCTCCCAACTGAGCTACGCCCCCTTCTTCACACCACCCTTCTCCTCCCACATCATAGAGAGGCGACCGCGCCATTATAGCCCCCTTTATTCTTTGTGTGTATCTGTAAACAGACACCATCACACCCAAGGAGCAAAGCCTCATGCGCCGTCTTTATTATGATTATGGCGCTGACGATGTGTGCTCCTCTCGCTCTTCAATCTCAGAGGCTGTGAGCCATTCATCACCATGCTTGAAATGCACCCGCGTGACGACATCCTCTCGATGAAGACGAGAGAAACGATACATCACACGCACCGAAATAATCTGCGCACTCCCGACATTTGTCTCGACACTCGAACCAATGAGCTCCCACGCCCCAAAGGTAAAGAAATTCGCCGCCGCATAGCCCAGCGCCCGTCCTAAACGCACGGCAGCCCGACTCCCTTGCTTAATTTCAAAGAAATCAATACGCCCGCCCT
>JACONL010000023.1 GCA_014332745.1 Alphaproteobacteria bacterium GM7ARS4
CTCGTAGGCGCAACACACCGCCCCATCGTAAAGCCTTGCGACCCCGTACAATTCGTTGCAAGGTTCGCCACACACGCGCTCTCAACAATACGATAGCCTAACCCTTCACACGCGCTCTGACGCTCACAGCCATCTTCCCCAATGCTATAGACATAAGTATCGCCACCACGGTTAGCACAATGGGAGGCGCTCGTAGGCGTGATACAACGCCCCATGGTAAAGCCTTGCGACCCCGTACAATTTGTTGCAAGGTTCGCCACGCACGCATGCGCAACAATGCGATAGCCTAACCCCTCACACGCACTCTGACGCTCACAGCCATCTTCCCCGATGTTATAGACATAGGTATCGCCGCCACGGTTAGCGCAATGGGAGGCACTCGTAGGCGCAACACACCGCCCCATCGTAAAGCCTTGCGACCCCGTACAATTCGTTGCAAGGTTCGCCACGCACGCGCTCTCAACAATACGATAGCCTAACCCCTCACACGCGCTCTGACGCTCACAGCCATCTTCCCCAATGGTATAGACATAGGTATCGCCGCCACGGCTAGCGCAATGGGAGGCGCTCGTAGGCGCAATACACCGACCCATCGTAAAGCCTTGCGACCCCGTACAATTCGTTGCAAGGTTCGCCACACACGCATGCGCAACAATGCGATAGCCTTCATCGGCGCATGCGCTGGACGCGACACACCCCTTGCTTCCATCAAAGGCAAGGACAAAAGCGCCTCGATTGGCGCATTGCTGGGCGTTAGCAGAGTCGACACATACGCCTGACTCAAAACCTTCATTCCCCATACAAGCATCGGCCGTCCTCGCTTGACACGTGTGAGAGACGACCCTATGTCCTTCATCCTCACATGCGCTATGAAACTGACAGGCATTGCCAAACCTGTTAAGCACACGCTGACGCACTTGACAATGGCGCGCCTCCGTTGGCGTGATACATTGACCTCCATGAAAGCCTTGCCGATGGGCACAATCACTCTCAAGAAAGAGAAAACGACCAGCCGCTATTTCATCCGTCCCCACACATAAGAGGACTCGCATGCCATCAAGAAGCATGGACGCCCTACGGGACTTTGGACATGACGACAGGCAATCAAATTCACCCGGTGTCTCATGACGATAAGAGCCTAAATAATTGACATAATGGCCATGGGCGACCAATGTGCATCCCGTGCTCGGTAGTGCTAAAAGAGAGGCATCACCAGTATAGTCGCCTTGTGTCGTCACACCCTGTGTCACATCACTCACAATGATAGAGGTGTTTGTATCCATCTCGTTCCCATATTGCTCGACCGCTCGCTGTTCCACCGTCAGCGCCCCTTCCTGCTGGAGCTCACTTTGTGCTAGGACATGGTCTCCTGAAAAATGCAAGATATTCGCCGACGAAAAGTCAACGCCACCCCGACCACACGCGGACACGACCAACGCTAGACACACCCACCCCGCCAATACACTTCTTCCACGACAAGAGAGACACGCCGCCATCTCTATACCCTCCTTACATCTTATTTCTCGATAGCTTATGGCGTCATAAAAACACACAAGCCTTTTATGAAAAGTGGCAAGAAAGTAAAAAAAGTCTTAAAGTAAACGTACTAGAAGCCTACGACAACAACAGGGAAGAAGAGAGAGGAGGGACATAAGGGGATGATAAATCCCCAAACGCCCCTCTAGAATGCGTCCCTAGAACGCGCCCCTAGAAAGCACCACGTATGCTCATGATGGCAAAGAGCTCATCGGGACGACGAACGCTATGCTGGGGATTGAGGATATAATCCACCATCGCCCGCATGCGCACCCGCTCAGAGAGCATGGCGTCATAGCCAAACCCAAGCTCAAGGGTGCGACCTGATGGCACAACATCAAAACGCTGGAGCAAGACACCATTGCGATGGCGCAAACTGATGTCTAACTTGCCATCCTCAACGCGCATGGGTTGCCCCACACGCAACAGCACGGCATCATCCTCAGCCCACGCATGGCGACGGACAAGACCCACATCAAAAGACGACGTCACCACATCTAAACCCTGTAGGCGACCAATGGTGCGCGTGAGGCGCGTGCGTCCCACATAACCACTGGCAAGGGCATACCAATCTGGCGCAAACTCATGCAAGCCCTGCATACCCATAAAGCCC
>JACONL010000024.1 GCA_014332745.1 Alphaproteobacteria bacterium GM7ARS4
ATCTGACGCAGGCTCATCCTTCAGCGGCCGAAGCCTTTGCCTACTAGTGCCACCTAGCAGGATTATATGGTATTAGCGACCATTTCTAGCCGTTATCCCCTACTCAAGGGTAGATTCCTACGCGTTACTCACCCGTTCGCCACTCAAGAACAACGAATAAATCCGTTGTCTTCCGTTCGACTTGCATGTGTTAAGCATGCCGCCAGCGTTCGTTCTGAGCCAGGATCAAACTCTCATCTTAAATGTTCGCGCATGCTCCACAGAGAAGCGCGCAAACCGATGAAACGGGAAGGCGACGCCGTTCCCTATTCCTAGACAACAGACCATGCCTTCCCAATAAGGTAGACGCCTCACAACAATCTTGCACAAGCACAAGTGGCGCCCACCGATCCTTCAAAACTTCCTTCACTCTGTCCACAACAGCCCCCTCACCCCTCCTCATGTAAACCACCATCATACCCCCGTCAACAGAGAATGTCAACAGCCTCAACAATTTTTTATGCCCTTTATATTGCCCTTTATATTTATACCTTGTTATGTCATGCAACCCATGCTCTCATGGGTTGAGAGGATGGCGCAAAACACAGGAGGAGACGGCAACGATAAGGGGATGGTGCGATGACAGACCATAAGAAGACATTCAATATCGACCTCGGAGACTTCGGTGAACGAAGATATAAATATAAACCTCTCTATAATTACCTGTGTCAATTGAACGGCATGACATGGAGAGCAACATTCAGTGAGATAGAGGATGTGTTAGGACTTCGTCTACCGAACTCGGCACGTACGTACCGTCCGTGGTGGGGAAATGTGGCCACACACACGAGCCGTCCGTCACAGACGCGTGCTTGGATGGCGGCGGGCTATAAGATAGGGGACGTAGACCTACAGCAAGAGCGTGTGACGTTCATGTTCGGAGACAGCGGTGAACGAAGACATAAATATGAGCCTCTCTATGATTACCTGTGTCAATTGGACGGCATGACATGGAGGGCAACATTCAGCGAGGTGGAGGATGTGTTAGGATTTCGACTACCAGACTCGGCACGTACGTACCGTCCGTGGTGGGGAAATGTGGCCACACACACGAGCCGTCCGTCACAGACGCGTGCTTGGATGGCGGCGGG